>JBIOWR010000227.1:0-8552 GCA_044868775.1 Actinomycetota bacterium | reverse complement strand
GGGTTGGTGCGGCCCGCGCTTCGCGCGGGCCGCACCGGATTTGTGGGCGATCCGAACCCAACGGCACCAGGCCGAGGCCGGCCGGACGGCGAATCGTTGAATGGGTGTTGCCGGAGCCGGGGACCGGGCGTCCTCGCCGAATCGTCCCGGACCGGATAGAACTGCATGGATCCCGACGCAAGGGGCGAATGATGTTTGGGCGATCCGACGACGACGTCGAGCAAGTAGCGGCGACGGAGTGGACGAAGCGCATCGACCGATTGCTGGCCGGAAACCTCAACCAGCAGGTCGGCTCGACGCTGGAATCGCTCGCGCGCGAGTTCGCCGAGCTCGCCCGCCGCGTCGAGGGGCTCGCCGAGCTGCGCGACCAGCTCTCCGCGCTCGCCAGCACCGTCGCGGAGTCCTCCAAGAACGACCGCCTGACCGAGGCCGTCGCGTCGATCGAGCGCCGCATCGACGAGCTCGCGAAGCCCGCCGACGTCGCATCCGCCGTGCGCGAGATCACCGCGCGCCTGGCTGCGCTCGAAAGCGCGACGACGCCCGGCGTGAGCGCGGAACAAGTTTCCGAGATCGTCTCGGGCAAGCTCGAAGCGTCGCAGCAACAAGTGGAGAACTTGGGGCGCCAGGTCGGTGGAGCGCTCGGCCGCTTGCGCGTGCAGAACGACGAGCTCGCCGCATCGATCGCGGCGATTGCGGATGCGGTGCGCGCGATGCCGGAAACGGATTCGATCACGGCGATGCTGCGCGAGGAGCGTGAGGCGGCGGACCGCCGCAACGAGACGCTCGTGCAGCAAACCGCCGCGGTGCTCGGCAGCGTGATCTCCTCGATGGGAGAGATGCGCAACCAGCTCGGCGCGCTGGAGCATCGGCCCGACGTCCCCGCGGCGCTGCGCGATGAGATCGTGCGGCTGCTCGACGATGCGATCCGTCCCGCGCTCGACCGGCTCGCCGAGCTCGACGAGCGGCTCGCCGCGTTGCCCGGCGGCGCGCGCGTCGACGAGCTGAGCGCGAGCATCCGCGAGCTGCAGGAGGAGATGCGCAAGGAGCGCAGCGAGCAGTTTTCCACGCTGTCGGCGAGCGTCGGCGCGATCTACCTCCGCGTGCGCGCGCTGGAGCAGGCCACCGCGGACCTGCGTTCGTTCGCGGAGCGAGATGGTGAGGACACGCGCGGGCAGATCTCCACGATGCTCGAACGGCTGAACGAGGTGGCGTCGCTCGAGAAGCGTCTCGCGAACGACATCGAGGCGATGCAGCGCTCGCTGCTCGCGCGCGGCGGCGCTCGCCCCGACGACCCGTTGCACATCGACGTCGATGCGCGCACGGCCGTGCACGCCGACGAGTGATGCCCAAGGTTCTCGTCGAGCAACGGCAACGCGTTCGCGTTCTCACGATCAACCGGCCCGAGGTCCACAACTGCGTGGACGGCGAGACCGCGGCCGCGCTCGCCACGGCGATCAAGGAGTTCGCCGCCGACGACGGCTCGCACGTCCTCGTCGTCACCGGCGCCGGCGACAAAGCGTTCTGCACCGGGGCGGACTTGAAGAACGCGACGACGTTGCTGCAACACGAATTCGTCGACGAGACCGGCCCGATGGGCTTCGCGCGGCTCGATCCCGGAAAGCCGGTGATCGCCGCGGTGAACGGCTATTGCTTCGCGGGAGGTCTGGAGGTCGCCGCGTGGTGCGACTTCCGCATCGCCTCGGAGAACGCGGAGTTCGGCGCCTTGAACCGGCGCTGGGGCGTTCCGTTCACCGATGGAGGAACGCAACGCTTCGCGCGCATCGCCGGCATCGGCAACGCGCTGTATCTGATCCTCGGCGGCGTGCGCATCGACGCGCGACGCGCGTACGAGATGGGGCTGGTGCAAGAAGTCGTTCCGCAACGCCAGGCGCTGGCGCGCGCGCTGGAATTGGCGGAGCGCATCGCGGAGTATCCGCAAGCGAGCGTGCGCGCGGACCGGCGCGCGACGATCGAAGGATTCGGCATGGAGCTCCGCGACGGGCTGATGCTCGAGCGCGACGTGTGCTTGCCGACCGTGAACGACCCCGAGCTTGCCGCAGGCCTCGAGCGGTTCGTCGGCCGCGACCGGCCGGACGCTCCGCGTCCGCCCGCTCGCTAATCACACCCCTCCAACCGCTCCGCGCTGTGCACCGCGTTGCCGCGCGTGCCTCCCGGCCCGATCCCGATGCGCTCGCAGAACGTCGCCGGCGCCGTCGTCGAGCCCGTGTACTCCTCGACGATCTGCACCACGAACGTCGCTTGCACGATGTTGCCTTCGACGCTCTGCCACGAGAGCACGTCGTATCGCGTGTAATGCGGGTTCGACGTCGGTGAGTACAGGTACAGACCGGAGCGGTGCTCGGCGTAGTACTCCGCTGCGGACGCCGCGAGGAACGGCTCCGCGCCGGACTTCTCGATGCGCGCGTCCATGAAATCGACGAGCGTGCGCGTGAATTGGTTGAACTCCACGCCCGGTGCGATGGCGCCGTGCTTCGGCTCGATCGTTGCCGTGAACGTCAGCGAGTCGAACGACGCGTCGGCTTCGCGCACGTGCGCGTCCCACAGCGCGACGGTGCTCACGTAGTAGATGACGTGCAGCGAGCTGTCGGCGTCGATTTCGAACACCGTCTCGCTGCGCGGCTTCGACGCGTCGGTGCTTCGCCATTGGCGATACTTGCGCCCGTCGTTCCACGTGCCTGTGACGGTCTCGCCGCCGCTCGGAAGCGCGACCGCGTCGTACGCCTCGGGCTCGGGACGAACGATGAGCGCGAAGGTCGGCTCGCCGACCGCGGTTCCCTTGAGGTCCTGCGGCACGAACTCGGTGTCGCCTTCGAACAGCGCCACGCGCCACTTCGGCGAGTGCTTCATCGTCCACCCGTTGCCCGAGTACACGCTCCAGCCGGTCGTGTCGATGCCGGCTTTCGGCGTCGGCGACTCTGTGCCGGGACCCGGCTCGAACATCTCGGTCTCGCGATCCGGCAGCACGCGCGGGACCACGACGACGGCGGCGATCGCGACCGCCGCGAGCCCGAGCGCAGACATCGCGATGCGCGTGCGGCGCGTCTTGGTGACGCGGGCCTCGAAGCGTGCGCGCGCGTCGACCACCGGCGGCTCGTTCGACACCGCCTGCTTCAACGCGTTCTTGAAGTGCTCTTCGAGCTTCATCAGGTCTCACTCCCGGTTGCCACGCCGGCGAACTCCGCACCGAGGCTCTTGCGAACCTTCGCGGCGCCGCGGTGGACGAGCGATTTCACGGTGCCGACGGGGACGTCGAGGATGACGGCCACCTCGGCTTCGGGCAGGTCTTCGTAATAACGGAGCACGAGCGCCGCTTTCTGGCGAGCCGGCAGCTGCTTGATCGCGGCCCACAGCAGCACCGCGTCCTCGGTCGTCTCCGCTTGCTGCACGTCGGGCTGGCGGCTCGTGGTGACGTGTTTCAGCTCCACCATCGCGCGCCGAAGCATCGAGTTGTGCCGGTTGATCATCACCGCGCGCGCGTACGCGGCGGGGCGTTCCTGGCGCCGGATGCGATCCCACGCGCGATAGGTGCGCACCATCGTCTCCTGGACGAGGTCTTCCGCGTGGTCCCAGTTTCCGGTCAGCAGGTACGCGAGCCGCCGCAGCGGCCGGTACTCCGCGTCGAAGAATCCGTCGAACCCTGCGGCGTCGCTCGTCACGTCACCCTCCTTCGCCCACCAAGGACGCGGAGCGGGGCCTGCGCGTTGCACCCGGTTGCTCCCGGTGTGACAGTGTCGCACCCACCCGGTACGTTCTCCGGCAATGAAGACGCGACGGCTTGGCGCGAGCGGTCCCGACCTGTCGGTGATCGGATACGGAGCGTGGGAGGCGAGCCCGCACTGGGGCTCGTCGTTCGACGAGGCCGGGATCATCGACGCGATTCGCGCGGGCGCCGACGCCGGCATCGACTGGGTGGACACCGCCGAGGTGTACGGCCCGCACGTCTCCGAGGAGATCGTCGGCAAAGCGCTCGAAGGCCTCGATCACGTCCTCATCGCAACGAAGGTCGCGCCGAAGCCTGCCGGCTCGGGCTTCGCCGCGCCGGACGTCCGCAACGCGTGCGAGGGCAGCCTCCGGCGGTTGAAGCGCGAGCGCATCGACCTGTATCAGCTGCACTGGCCCGACGGCGGCGTTCCGATCGAGGAGACGTGGGAAGCGATGTGCGAGCTGCGCGCGTCGGGCGTGGTCACGGCGATCGGCGTGTCGAACTTCGATCAGACGTTGATCGAGCGATGCGAGAAGATCGGGCACGTCGACTCGATCCAGCCGCATCTCTCGGCGCTGCACCGACGCAACGCCGATCTCGTGCGATGGTGCGGCGAGAACGGCATCGGCGCCGTGGCGTACGGGCCGCTCGCGTACGGGTTGCTGACCGGCACGATCACGCCGGGGACGACGTTCCAAGCCGACGACTGGCGTTCGGGATCGCGCGGCTTCGCGCTGTACGAGGAGTTCTTCTCGCCCGCCAACCTCACGAACCAGCTTGCGCGTGTGAACGCGATGCAGCCGGTCGCCGAGCGCCTCGGCATCACGCTCGCGCAGCTCGCGATCGCGTGGGTGCTGCACCAGCCGGGCGTGACCTCTGCGATCGTCGGCTCGCGCAACCCGTCGCACGTCGTGGCCAACGTCGGCGCGGCGGACGTGACGCTCGACGACGACACGCTCGTCGCTCTCGACGAGATCTTGGGTTGATGGAATCCGACCAGCTCAAGCCGCTGCCGTCTCACTACGAGATGTGCTTCGGGTGCGGGCCGAAGCATCCCACCGGGCTGCACATGCAGATGACGGGCGAGAACCTTCACGTGAAGGGTTCTTTCCAGGTTCGGGAGGAGCACCAGGGAGCGCCCGGGCTCGCGCACGGCGGGATCGTCGCGTCGGCGGTGGACGAGGGCATGGGCTTCCTACTGTGGCTCATCGAGCACCCGGCGGTGACCGCGCACCTCGAGGTCAACTACCGCAAGCCGGTTCCGGTCGGGAAGCGCTTGGAGCTGGAAGGCGGCGTCGACCAGATGGAGGGGCGCAAGATCTGGGCGTCGATGACCGGCTGGGTCGACGGCGAGGTCGCGGTCGAGGCCCGCGCGCTGTTCCTCAAGGTCGGCGTCGAGCACTTCCAGCCGCACGCAAAGAAGATCGGGGCCGAAGTAGGGAAAATGCGTACGTATAACCCGTAACGACGTAAGGGGCTTGCGTCGTACGCGTACAATCCGGCAGAGGGGACTGGTCCGCGTAACTTCGAGGCGTGTGTCTCGATTGAATACGCGATAAGGCCGTCTTGACGGGGGAGATTGCCGGATGGCGAGGAAGCCGCGACACCTGTGCTCGCGCTGCGAGCAAAAGCTCACCGAAGGAAATGCGTTCTGCCGCGCGTGCGGGCATCCGACGCCGTGGGCGTCGCACGACGAGAAAGTCGACTGGGAGCTCGAGCAATACGAACGCGCGCGTCAGGACGGCGCTCACGCCGACTTCGAACGGTTGCAAGCGGCGCCGGTCCCCAGCCGCCGCGCGTCGCGACGCTCCGCCTCGCATCCGGTCGAGCCCGTCCCCGAGCCGGTGATCTCCGTGAAGGAATTCCGCGAGCAACGCGCCGGCGACGTGGCCGTCGTGCGCGGCGCGGCGCTGCCTCCGCTACCCGCGCCCGACGATACCGCTGTGCTCGTGAAGGTCATGCGCCTGCTCAACGCCCGCATCAGCGAGCTCGAGGCGCGCATCGCCGAGCTGGAAGCGGAACGCGCGCCTGCGCGGCGCGCCTCCGACGCCCGCTAGCCGCGCTTCACGCTCCGACGAGCTCGCGAAACTTCAACGCGAAGAGCACGCCGGAGGCGGTGTCCTCGTGCTTGAAGTACACGAACGCGTCGGCCCCGTCGTCGAGCAGCTCGCGCGCGCGCGTCGCCCAACGCTTCAACGCCTCGTCATCGTACTCGAGCTTGCGAAGCCGTAGATACGCGAACTCCTTGGAGGTTCGCTGCATCGGCGCGTCGCGCTCATCGGTGTCACTGACGCACCACGCCACGTTGTTCGCGGCGAGCTTGTCGTAGACCTCGTCGTCCTCCCACGTCGCGTTGCGAAACTCCATCGCGAAGCGGTAGGCGCCCGCGCCGGGCATGTCTCCCGCCGGAAGCCGCGCGAGGAACGCGTCCAGCAATGCGGCGTCGTATTTCAAGCTCGGCGGGCACTGGAACAAGATCGGCCCCAGCCGCTCGCCCAGCGCTCTCACCGTGGTCAAGAACCGTTCGAGGACCTCGTCGACGTCGCCGAGGCGCCGGTCGTGCGTGATCTTCTTGTTCGCCTTCAGCGCGAACATGAAATCTCCTGGAGTGCGCGACGTCCACGTGTCGATGGTCTTCTGCGCGGGCTCGCGGTAGTAGGTGTAGTTGATCTCGACGCTCGGCAACCGCTCCGCGTAATAGCTCAGCATCGCGTCGTTCTTGAGGTCGGCGGGGTAGAACTCCGGCTTCCACTCCTTGTACGCGAAGCCGCTCGTGCCGACGTACAGCCGTCCGCTCATTGCTCGCCGCCGCCGCTCTCACCCCGGCGCTCCTCGTCGGGGATCAACTGCAGCTCCCAGGCTGCGAATGGTTCGAACTCGGCGATGTCGTCCATGGGGACAGCCTAACGTGCCCGCCGTGCCGTCCGCGCTCGCGGTGCGCTGCGTTCCGCCCGGCGGGTATGTAGGTGCTCGTGTGTTTCGTTTCAAAATAACAACACGCGTGTGTTGTTGATCTGAAACAAAACACTCGAGGAGTGCGGAGACCGGCAAGGCATTCGCCCCGGCAAGGCGTTCGCGCGGCGACGGCGTGTACGGCGGGCGAGGGTCCGCGGGGTGAATCGCGGTATGGCGCGCGAGCGTTAGTCGGTGGCGAGGGCGGGTTCGGGGATCGCTATCGGTTCGGGGGTGACGGCGGGCGACCGCCGTGCGAGAAAACGGCGGCCGAGACGGAGCGCGGGGCGCTCCACGACGTGCCACGACGCATAGCCGAGCGCGAACGAGATCACGCTCGCGAGCGCGAACATCGGCAGGACGTCGCGCACTCCCAATTGGTACAGCGTTTGCTGCACGGGATACGCATACAGATACGCGCCGTACGAGGGATCGCCGAAGCGGGTGATGCGCCGCGCGCCGGGCGCGCGGCGGGTGCCGAGGAAGATCACCATGTACGACAGCGCGATCATGCCGAGCGCGGCGACGCCGAGGGCGAGCGAGAGCGCGAGAGCGCCGGCGGCGACGGCGAACCCGCTCCAGCGCATCGGGATCTTGTCGCGATACAGATACAGCGCCGCTCCGCAGAAGAAGAACGCGAGCAGGGCGACGAGGGGCTCGCGCGGCATCCAGAGGATGGCCCCGTTGGTCTCGCGCACGTCGCGCGCGACGTAGCCGAGCGAGGTGTATCCGATCGCGAGCGCTGCGAGCGCGACGAGCGCGGGCCATTTGCGGCGCAGCAGCGCGGTGACGCCGAACGCGAGCACGGCGGCGTACGCGGCCAGCTCCAGCGGAAGCGACCACAGCGAGCCGTTTACCTTTCCGATGCGCGGGTTGTCGAGGAACACACCCGGGAGCGTTCCGAGCGGCTTCACGAGATGCACGATCGGGGAGTTGTAGACGAAGTACTTCAGCGTGCGCGGCGTCGTCAGGTATTCGGTGGGGCCGAGCGACGTCACGAGCGGGCCGAGCACGAACGTCGTCAACAGCAACGCGACGAGGAAGCCGGGGAAGATGCGCGAGAGGCGCTTCACCAGGAACGGGCGCACCTTGCGGGACTGCAACCAGCTCGACACGACCCAGTAGCCGCTCAAGACGAAGAAGATCTGGACGCCGAGCATCCCGAACGTGGTGTCGACGCCGCGCCAGCGCAGCGGAAGCGGCTCGGGGAAGTCGGCGATCAGGAACGAGTGGGAGAAGATGACGAGCGCGGCCGCGACCAGGCGCAGGACGTCGAACATCTCGCGCCGGTTTCCGTCCATGCCGGGATCCCGCGCGGTCTGCACGTCCGATTGCCGCGATGCCATCGCCGTGTACAACGATCGGCGCGTAGTCGGGTTCTTCTGAAACGCCCGACCGTGGGCGCGCGACGGGAGAAAGCGTGTGAAACCGGGCGTTACCGGGTCAGTCCTCGACCCAGATGCGATCCTGATTCACCGGGTCGTCGATCGGCGAGGAGATGAACAGCACCTGGCAGGGGTCGCCGAACTCGGCGGAGTGCGGCACGTTGGACGGGATCACCCACACGTCGCCGGGGCGGACGGGGCGCGTTACGTCTCCAACCGTGACCGATCCGGACCCGTTGAGCACGTAGCCGATCTCGTCGTGCGTGACGTGCACGTGCTTCTTGAATGGACCCGCGTGGCCCTGGAACACGAACACCGACGATTGGCGTCCGTGGCCGAGGTACGTGCGCTTGAATGGATCGCTCTCCTGGAGCTTGTCGTCCTCGATTGCTTGCTTCACGTTGATGACGTCGACCTTCGACAGCGGCAGGTCTTGCTGGCAGGTCGGGCAGGTGTGCGCCATGTTCGGTCCCTCCTCGGTAAGCGCGCGC
>JBIOWR010000226.1:0-4324 GCA_044868775.1 Actinomycetota bacterium | reverse complement strand
CGGTGCTCTCGATGAGCCGGAGCGCCGGCCACACGCCATCGTGTCGTCGCCGCTGGAGACGAGCGTCGGCATCGCCGCCGGCGTCGCGCTCGCGGCGGCGCTACCGGAGCTGCCGTATGCGTGCGGTCTCAACACGGCGCCGCTGCTGATCGGAGACGTGGTGCGGGACCCGTTCGTACCGATCGACGGCGAGATCGCGGTGCGGCGGCCGTTCGTGGATCGCGAGCTGTTGCACACGTGGAGCGATCACGAGGTGACGGAGAAGTGACGCACGAGGAAGCGCTCGATCGCGCCGGCCGTGAGCGCCGGTTCTTCGACGTGCACGGCGTGACCGGCGTTCGGCACGACGCCGAGGCGCGGCCGCGACTGCAGCAGCGCGCGCATGCGTCGCGCGATCTCTCGATACTTCTCGTCGCGCTCGCCGACGATGAGCGCGACCGGCATCGCCAGCCGGTCCAGTCGATCCCACATCGGCGGCGTTACGCCTTGACCGAGCGCGCGCAACGCGTGCGCGAGACCGGACGCGGTGTTGCGCAGCCGGTCGTGTCTTGCGTCGTCGGGCACGCCGGCGAACATCGGTTGCGCGAGCCAGCGATCGAGAAACGCTTCGACACCGTCGCGCTCGATCGACGCCGCCAACGCCTCGTCGATCTGCGCACGCGACGCGCGCTCGTTTGCATTCTCGATGCCGGGCGACGTGCTCACGAGCGCGAGCGCGCGCACGAGGTCGGGCCGGTCGAGCGCGAGACGCAAGCACACGCGTCCTCCAAGGGAGTAGCCGACGTACGTGGCCTCGCCACACGCGTCGCCGAGCATCGCGGCCGCCTCCTCGACGTCGCGCACGCGCACGTCGCCCGAGTCGCCGTGCCCGGGCAGGTCCACGCGCACGACCGTGCGGTATACGCTCAGGTCGCGCGCGACCGCATCCCACGCACGCAGCGTTTGCGTGAAGCCGTGCACGAGCACGACCGGGCTGCCGGTACCCTCTCGTTCGACGTGGAGCACGACGGGAGTATGGCATGAGCGCGCCGAACGCCGGCCACGCGTTCGCAACCGTGCTCGTGGACGAGCTCGTGCGCGGCGGCGTGCGGCACGCGTGCATCGCGCCCGGCTCGCGCTCGGCGCCGCTCGCGTACGCGTTCGCCGCCGACGAGCGGATCACGTTGCACGTGCACGTCGACGAGCGTTCTGCGTCGTTCCTCGCGCTCGGCATCGCGAAGGCCACGCGCACGCCGGTCGCCATGGTGTGCACCAGCGGCACGGCCGCGGCGGAGCTCCATCCGGCGATACTCGAAGCGCATCACGCGCGCGTCCCGCTGATCGCGCTCACCGCCGACCGGCCGCCGGAGCTGCGCGCAACCGGCGCCGGCCAGACCATCGACCAGACGAAGCTGTACGGCGACGCCGTGCGCTTCTTCGCCGACGCGGGCGTGCCGGAAGCGCGCGACGGCGCGGTGCGCTACTGGCGCTCGCTCGCGGCGCGCGCGGTGGCGGCGTCGCTCGGCGCGCCGCCCGGGCCGGTGCATCTCAATGTACCGCTCCGCGATCCACTCACCCCCGAACCCGACGACGCCGGTTTCCCGTTCCCGTTGGACGGCCGCGCCGGTGGCGCGCCGTGGGTGACCGTGGACCGTTCGCCGCGCGCTCCGTCCGAGGAGACCGTGGGGTCGCTCGCCGCGGAGGTCGCCATCGCGGAGCGCGGCCTGATCGTGTGCGGCGAGACCGACGCCGACCCGGTCGCCGTGCACGCGCTCGCGCGCGCATGCGGCTACCCGGTGATCGCCGAGCCGCAATCCGGCGTGCGCAACGGCGACCTGGTCGTCACGACGTACGAAGCGTTGCTGCGTCACGAAGCGTTCGTGCGCGCGCACGCGCCCGATCTCGTGATCCGCATCGGTCGCGTCGCGACGTCGCGGCCTCTGCTCGCGCTTCTCTCGCCGGGTGTTCGCCAGGTCCTCGTCGACCCGGACGCCGCATGGATCGACCCCGAACGCAGCGTGGCGCGCGCGGTGGACGCCGACCCGTCGCTGCTGTGCGCCGAGTTGGATAAGGCGGTGCGGGCGCGCGGGGAGTCGCGGTGGATGCGCGCGTGGCTCGACGCCGAACGGCATGCGCGCGCCGTCGTCGACGACGTGCTCGACGCGATGGGCGAGCACTTCGAAGGACGCGTCGCGCGCGACGTGGCGGATGCGTTGCCGGACGGCTCCACGCTCGTGGTTGCGTCGAGCATGCCGGTGCGCGACCTCGATTACTTCATGCGTCCGCGAAACGGCGTGCGCGTGCTCTCGAATCGCGGAGCGAACGGCATCGACGGCTTCGTGTCGGCGGCGATCGGCGTCGGGATCGCGAACGCGGGTCGTTCGACGGTCGCGCTCGCCGGCGACCTGTCGATGCTGCACGACGCGAACGGGCTGCTGTTGCCGCGCGACGATCGGCCCGATGTCGTGTTCGTCGTCGTGAACAACGACGGCGGAGGGATCTTCTCGTTCCTCCCCCACGCACGGTTTCCGTCGGAGTTCGAGCGGTTGTTCGGAACGCCGCACGGCTGCGACTTCGCCGCGCTCGCGCAGCTGCACGGGTGCGGCTATGCGCTCGCGGAGGGCCCCGGCGATCTCATCCCGGCGCTGAACGCAGGCCTCGGCCTCCCCGGCATTACCATCGTGGAGGTGCGCACCGACCGC
Organism: Actinomycetota bacterium; assembly: GCA_044868775.1. Classification (GTDB taxonomy): domain Bacteria; phylum Actinomycetota; class AC-67; order AC-67; family AC-67; genus JBIOWR01. The sequence continues at coordinate 1,643 of JBIOWR010000226.1, read as the reverse complement.
GCCGCGAACGTCGAGACGCACCGCGCGATCTGGGACGCGGTGGCACGCGCGATCTGATGGCCGAGACTGCGCGGCTGCTGCTGCGACCGGTGACGATCGCCGACGCGCCGGCGTTCCTCGAGTACTACGCGCGCAACAAGGGGCACTTGCAGCCGTGGGAGCCGGTGCGGCCCGAGGACTTCTACACGCTCGAACGTCAGCGCGAGATCCTCGAGACGCACGTGCGAACCGCCGCCGACGGAGCCATGCAGGCGTTCGCCATCCTCCCGAAGGACGATCCAGCGACGCTCGCCGGACGCATCGCGCTCGACAACATCGTGCGCGGGGTGTTCCAGAGCGCGACGCTCGGTTACTCCATCGACCGCGCGTTCACCGGGAAGGGCCTCGCGTCCGAAGCCGTCGCCGGCGCGCTCGCGTTCGCCTTCGACGTGTTGGAGCTGCATCGCGTGCAAGCCGGGACGATGATCTCCAACGCGGCGTCGCAACGCGTGTTGCTCAAGAACGGCTTCCGGCACGAGGGAACGGCGCTGCGTTATCTCAACATCAACGGGCGGTGGGAGGACCACCACCTGTATGCGATCACGGCCGAGGAGTACCGAGCCCCATAGCCGAGCGCATCGCGTCGAGCTTCAGGTTCGTCTCCGCGAGCTCCGCTTCCGGATCGGAGTCGGCGACGATGCCGTTGCCCGCGAACAACCGGGCGCGATCGCCGGCGATCTCCGCGCATCGCAGCGCAAGCGCGAACTCGCCGTCGCCGCGCGCGTCCGCCCATCCGATCGGGCCCGAGTAGCGCCCGCGGTCGAAGCCTTCGAGCGAGCGGATGAGCGCGAGAGCGTCCGACGCCGGGACGCCGCACACCGCCGCCGTCGGGTGGAGCTTTCCCGCAAGCTCCAGCGCGGTGAGCATGTCGGAGAGGTCCCCGGTCACGCGCGTACCGAGGTGCTGCACGTTCGCGAGCTTGACGAGCGAGGGCTCGTCGTCCACCTTCAGCTCCGCGCACACGAGCGACAGCACGTCGCGCACCGTGCCGACGGCGAGCGCGTGCTCGGTGCGCTCCTTCGGCGACGCCAGCAGCGCGCGCCCGATCGACTCGTCGACGCTCTCGTCCGCGCCGCGCCGCGCGGAGCCGGCGAGCACCAGCGACTCGACGCTCGCGCCGGTGCGGCGTATGAGCAGCTCCGGGCTCGCGCCCGCGAGCCCGTCGAACAGATACGTGTAACACGTCGGAAAACGTTCGGTGAGCGCGCGCACGATTGCGCGCGCGTCGAACCCTCCGTCTCGCTCCACCAAGACCTCGCGCGCGAGCACCACCTTTTCGAGCCAGCCGCCGCGAATCTGATCGCGCACCCGCGCGACCGCGCGCATCCACGCGTGCTCGGGCACGGACGGCCACGCGTCGCCGTGCACGGTTTCCGGTGCGCCGTTGGGAGCTTCGGGGTCTCCGGTCACCGTGATCCAGGCGTCGTCGCCCGAGCGCGCAATCGACATAGCGGGGACCACGACGCGCGAGCCCGGCGCGTCGGGATCGAACGTGAAGCTCGCGAACGCGATCGGCCCGGAGCCGGGTCTGCGTACGTCGTCGTCGATGGTTGCCGTGGAGAAGAGGTCGTTGATGTGGGAGGCGGCGCGCGCGAAGCGCGCGC
>JBIOWR010000225.1:0-2780 GCA_044868775.1 Actinomycetota bacterium | reverse complement strand
CGCGGACGACCGTCCGGTGTGGGAACCGGAAGGGCTCGTGCGACCGGCGACGAAGGCTTCGTTCTGCTTGATGGACAGCGCGCCGCCGGGAACGCCGAGCGGTCTGTATTACCCGGACTTCGTCACCGGCGGTTCGAACTTGTACGTCGGCTGTGACAACACACGGCAGGGAATATCGCCGGGATGGAGCGACACGTATTACTGGTGGATCTGGGGACAGCAGATTCCGCTCACCGGCGTCGCGCCCGGACGCTACGCGCTCACGGTCACGGTCGATCCCGAGGATCGGCTGCACGAAGCAACGGATTCCGTCGATCGCTCGTACACGATCGTGCAGATCGCCTAGCTGTTCAGAGAAGCGAGAGCACGAATTGCGGCCGGGTCACGGGTTCCGAGCAGCAACGTCGTCACCGGGGATTTGCGCCACGCTTCGAGACGCTCCTTGATGCGATCCTCGGGTCCGACGAGCGAGATCTCGTCGGCGAGGTCGTCCGGCACGGCGTCGGCTGCGCCGGCGCGGTCGCCGCTCATATACAGCTCCTGCACGCGCGCGGCTTCCGAGGCGAAGCCCATGCGTCCGATGACGTCGAGGTGGAAGTTCTTGTCCTTGGCGCCCATGCCGCCGATGTACAACGCGAGGAACCACTTCACCATCGTCAACCCGGCCTTAACGTCATCCGTGAGCATCACGGTGGTCACGCACGGGATCTCGAACCCCGGCTTCGCGTCGTGCAGCGCGTTCTCGTACACCTCGTTGCGATACGGCGAGTAGAAGATCGGCGCCCATCCATCCGCGATCTCCACGGCGAGCTCCACGTTCTTCTGTCCTTCCGCCGCGAGCACGATCGGGATGTCGGCGCGTAGCGGGTGCACGATCGACTTCAGCGGCTTGCCGAGGCCGGTGCCGCCCGGATACGGCAACGGGTAGTGCGGCCCCGGATTCGTCACCGGCTCCTCGCGGCGCAACACCTTGCGGATGACGTCGATGTACTCGCGCGTGCGCGCGAGCGGCTTGGGGAACGGCATGCCGTACCAGCCTTCCACGACCTGCGGACCACTCACGCCCAGCCCGAGGATCAACCTCCCGCCGGAGAGGTGGTCGATCGTGAGCGCCGTCATCGCGACCGCGGCCGGCGTGCGCGCCGACATCTGCACGATGCCGGTGCCGAGCTTGATGCGCGACGTGTGCGCGCCGATCCAGCACAGCGGCGAGAACGCGTCGCTCCCGTACGCCTCCGCCGTCCAGACCGAGTCGTAGCCGAGCGACTCCGCGAGCTGCGCCAGCTCGATGTCGTCGGCCGGCGGCTGCGATTGCCAGTAACCGAACGCGAGCCCGAGCTTCAGGTCGGCGACCATCGGGCTAGGACGCAGGCAGCGCGACGACCTTGGTCTCGAGGAACTCCTCGAAACCTTCGATGCCCCACTCGCGTCCGTTGCCGCTCTGCTTGTAGCCGCCGAACGCGCGCGTCATGTCGCTGTACTGCGCGCCGTTGACCCCGAGCGTGCCGGTGCGAATGCGCCGTGCCACCTCCAAGGCGCGCTCCTCCGACGCGCTCCAGATGCCGCCCGACAACCCGTACATGGAGTTGTTCGCGATGCGGATCGCGTCGGCTTCGTCCTCGTATGGGATCGCGACGAGCACGGGTCCGAAGATCTCCTCTTGCGCGATCGACGAATCGGGGTGGACGTCGGCAAACAGCGTCGGCTCCACGAAATAGCCTTTGGACAGGTGCGCGGGGCGGTTGCCGCCGGTGAGGATGCGCGCCCCGTCCGCCTTCCCCTTCTCGATGTAGTCCATCACGCGATCCAGCTGGCGCTCGTTGATCAGGGGACCGGCGAGCACGCCCGGGTCGGCGGGGTCCCCGTACGGCATCGACGACATGCCCATCGCGAGCATCTGCAGCGCTTCCTCGTACCGCGACTGCGGCAGCAAGATGCGGGTGAAGAACGCGCATCCCTGGCCGGCGTGCACGCACGCGTTCGCCGGCGCGAGCATCAGCGCGGTCATGAGGTCGGCGTCCTCCAGGACGATGTTCGCCGACTTGCCGCCCAGCTCCAGGATCACGCGCTTCACCGTCTCGGCGCCCGCCGCCATGATCTTGCGCCCGGTCGCGGTCGAGCCGGTGAACGACACGACGTCGACGCGGGGATCGGTCGTGAAGATCTCTCCGACCGGGATGCCCGACGACGGCACGATGTTCACGACGCCTGCTGGGATGTCGGTCTTCTCGGCAATGAGCCGCCCCATTACCGTGGCCGACCACGGCGTATCGGGCGACGGCTTCAGCACGAACGTGCATCCGGCGGCGAGTCCCGGCGCGAGCTTCTCCAGGTTGATGAACACCGGCAAGTTGAACGGTGTGATCGCTGCGACGACGCCGGCGGCCTCGCGGAAGCGGAACGCTTTGCTGCGCGCTCCGTACGCGTCGGACTCGGGGAGCGGGGCGTCGTACGCGTACGACTCCGCGAGGTCGGCGTAGTACGAGATCCACTGCACCGGATAGTCGAGCCACGCGAGATACGTCAGCGACACCGGCGCGCCGGACTCCGCGACGACGACCGCGCGCATCTCTTCGGCGTGCTCCTGCATCGCTTGCTGGAGCTGGCGGAGGCAGCGCGCGCGGAACGCGTGATCGCGCGACCACTCCGTCTCGTCGAACGCGCGGCGCGCGGCGGCGACGGCGCGCTCGGCCTCCTCGGGCCCGCCGTCGCTCGTGACGCCGAGCACCTCTTCGGTCGCGGGGTTGACGTTCTCGAAGGTCTTTCCGCTCGCGGCTTCG
>JBIOWR010000224.1:0-3183 GCA_044868775.1 Actinomycetota bacterium | reverse complement strand
CGGCGCGCGACCGCTTCAAGATCTCCATCCCCCTGCGACGAAACACGCCTTCGAGCACGATCGCGGCGTCGGGGTCTTCGTGCGGCAGCACGTGGTCGCGCGACACGACGAGCGTCACGCGCGCGCCGAGACGGTTGAACGCGTGCGCGAACTCCACCCCGGTGGCGCCCGAACCGACGACGATGAGATGCTCCGGCACCTCCGGCAAGCCGTACATCTGCCGCGAGTTGAGGATGCGCTCGCCGTCCGGCTTCGCAGAATCAAGCTCGCGCGGCGACGAGCCCGTCGCGACGAGGATCGCGTCTCCTTCGAATCGCTCGCCGTTCGCTTCGACGACGCGGCCGTCCACGAAGCGACCCTCGCCCTTCACGATCGTCACGCCGCTTTGCGCGACGCGCGCTTCGACGTCGTGCGACTGCGCGTGCGCGAGGTTCGCGATGCGCGCGGCGAGCGCAGGCAGGTCCGCTTCGACCTCGCGCTTCTTCGAGACGCCGAGCATCGGCGCGGTCTCGTACCACGACACCGCCTCGGCCGCCGTGCACAAGGTCTTGGAGGGAACGCAGTCGTACAGCACGCACGCGCCGCCCATGCCGTCGCGTTCGATGAGCGTCACCTCGGCGCCGAGCTCCGACGCAACGAGGGCGGCTTCGTAACCGCCCGGGCCTCCTCCGACGACGACGATCCTCAAGGCTTCAATGTGCGGGCCGGTAGACGCCGAACACCTCGCGAAGCACGTTGCACACCTCGCCCACCGTCGCCATACGCTTGAGCGCCTCGCGCATCACCGGCAGCAGGTTGTCGCTGCCGCGCGCCGCCGCGCGCACGTCCTCCAAGGATTCCTTCACCGCGGCGGCGTCGCGCGTCGCGCGCACCTCGTTCAAACGGCGCACTTGCTCGTCCACGATCTCTTGCGGGACGCGCAACAGGTCGGGGTTGCCTTCCTCGGCGTCGGTGTAGCGATTCACTCCCACGACGACCTTCTTACCCGCCTCGATCGACTGCGCCTCCGCGAACGCCGATGCTTCGATCTCGGATTGCATGTAGTCGATGCAGCGCACCGCGCCGCCTCGCTCGTCGATCTCTTCGATGTAGCCGCGCGCGCGCTCCTCGATCTCGCGCGTCAGCGACTCGACCAGCCATGAGCCCGCGAGCGGATCGGGCGTCCAGTCCACGCCCGTCTCGTGCGCGAGGATCTGTTGCGTGCGCAGCGCGATCTTCGCCGCCTTCTCGGTGGGGAGCGCGAGCGCTTCGTCGTACGCGTTGCAGTGCAGCGATTGGGTGCCCCCGAGCACGGCGGCGAGCGCTTGGATCGCCACCCGCACGACGTTGTTCTCCGGTTGCTGCGCCGTGAGCTGCACACCCGCGGTTTGCGTGTGGAACCGCAGCATCATCGAGCGCTCGTCCTTCGCGCCGAAGCGATCGCGCATGATGTGCGCCCACAACCGGCGCGCCGCGCGGAACTTCGCCACCTCTTCGAACAACGTCTCGCGCGCGACGAAGAAAAACGACAGGCGCGGCCCGAACCGGTCCACGTCGAGCCCGGCCGACAGCGCCGCGTCCACGTAGGCGATCGCGTCGGCGAGCGTGAACGCAACCTCTTGCACCGCCGTCGCGCCCTTCTCCGCCATGTGATAGCCGGAGATCGAGATCGTGTTGAACTTCGGCGTGCGTTCCGCGCAGTACGCGAAGGTGTCGGTGATCAATCGCATGGAGCCTTCGGGCGGGAAGATGTACGTGCCGCGCGCGACGTACTCCTTGAGGATGTCGTTCTGGATCGTGCCGGTGAGCTTCTCGGGCGGCACGCCTTGCTCCTCGCCCACCAATTCGTACAGCAGCAGCAGCAGCGACGCCGGCGCGTTGATCGTCATCGACGTCGACACCTGGTCGAGCGGGATCTGCTCGAACAGGATGCGCATGTCGGCGAGCGAGTCGATGGCGACGCCGACCTTGCCGACCTCCGAGATCGCAAGCGGGTCGTCGGAGTCGTAGCCCATCTGCGTCGGCAGGTCGAACGCCACCGACAGCCCGGTCTGGCCGTTCTCGAGCAAGTAGCGATAGCGGCGGTTCGACTCCGACGCCGTGGCGTACCCCGCGTATTGACGCATCGTCCACGGGCGCTTCGCGTACATCTCGGGGTACACGCCGCGCGTGAACGGGAACTCCCCGGGCCGGCCGAGGTCGGCGGCCGGCTCCGCTTCGTACAGCGGGCGCAGCGGGATGCCGGACTCCGTCGTCTTGCGCTCGGGATCGCTCACGGGCGCCATTCTATTGGCCGGGAGCGCGCCGGTCGCAGCGACGCAGTCGCGGCGACCGGCAGCCGCAGGTTCGTGAACGTCGCGCCGGCGTCGCTCGGCCCGGGGTCAGCTCCAGGCGGCGACGAGATAGCTGGTCACGTCGTCCGGCGGCGAGCCGTACGCGGTAGCGTCCGAGTCGGCGAGCAGCGTGAAGCGGGACGTGCGCACCACTCGCAGGAGAGCAGCCATGACGGACGGCGCATCGAGGTGCTCGTTTCCCCAGGAGGCGACGAGCCGGTCGTCGGAGGAGCGCAGGGCTTCGATCGTCTCGCGGTTGCGGGCTCGCGCCTCCGCGGCGGTCACGTAGTGCGCGAAGTCCACGGACGCGAGGAGCAGCGTCCCGGGATCGGCCAGCATCGCCGCGAGGGAGCGGGCGAGCGCAACCACGCCGGTAGCGGGAAGCCGCGCACGCACGGCGAGCGGGACCACGCGGGCTCGCGGCGCGAAGTACGCGATCGCCGGCACGATCCCGGCGACGGCATGCTCGTAAGCGAGCACCTCGGGCTGGCGCCGCGCGACCCCGGAGCGCACGAGCGACGCAACACCTTCGGCGTCGGCGTCGATGCGCCCGAACGGCGTCGTCCACGCGCGCTCGCTCGTCGCGACGCCGGCGCCGCCGGCACCGCTGTGGTTGGGCGCCAGCAACACCACGCGGTCGATGCGCGACGAGGCGAGCGCGTCGCGGATGCCGTTCACGATCAGATCCGCGGCGAGCCAGTGGTGCGGCACGACGACTGCTCGCACGGGTGCCGGCATCGCCCATGCGCGCGGGCTCGCCGCGACCGCGTGCACGAACGTCGCCGTGCTGAAGAACCCCGACGCGATCGTGGAGGGCGCGCGCGCGACGCTTGGCGGGTGCGGCCGCGGAGCGGCCGCACCCGGCGCAACC
>JBIOWR010000223.1:0-15606 GCA_044868775.1 Actinomycetota bacterium | reverse complement strand
GCCCGCCGCCCCATGCCCGCTTGAGCTCTCCGCCGCAGCTCGCGCACTGGGTTGGCGCGGTCTCGCCGGCGAGGAGGATGTGCTCCTCGCGGTTGCCGCACGCGGCGCATTTGTAGTCGTAGACGGGCATCGCGCCTCAGTATCGCGCGCCCAGCCGCCCCCGCGCGCGGTTATCCACAGGCCGGTCCACAGCTGGGGACGAATGACAGGGCTGTAATTACCGCTTGAGGAATCGCTCGACGACCCCGACGAGCTCCTCGACCTTCTCGGAACCGTCGTTCGTGGAGATGGCGTCGGCAACGCAGCCCCGGATGTGGTCGTCGAGCATGCGCAGCGCCACCCGGTCGAGACCCGACGTCACGGCGGAGATCTGGGTGAGGATGTCCACGCAGTACTTGTCGTCCTCGATCATCCGAGCAAGGCCGCGCACCTGCCCCTCGATCCGGCGCAGCCGGGTGAGGAGCTCTTCCTTGTCTCCGCTGTATCCGTGGGCCATGGGATCGCATACCCTCCGGGGGTATATCTCCATTGTGGAGGCCGCCGCCCGGCACGGTCAAGCGGGCTTCGTCCGCGGCGACGTTTGCCGGCCGGGGAAATACCATGTCCGCGCGAGCCGTGCCCACCCAGTGAACACGGGCTTGCGAGCAATATGGCCCGCGGCGCGCGGCCGGGCGCGGGTGGCGGCGCGGCGCGGCGCGGGCGCGGGTGGCGGCGCGGCCGGGCGCGTTAGCGCCAGAAGACGCCGAACACGAACCCGCCGGCGATGAGGCCGAAGCCGGTGAGCAGGTAGCTCGTCTTGGCCCCGCCGGGCAGCAGGTTCAGGTAGTAGAGGACGAGGTCGATCACGCCGAGGACCAAGAGCGTGAGCATGACGATGGGGATCCAGCGCGGAGACGGCTTGGGCTTGGGCTTGGGCGGCGGTGTGTACTGCCTGCGCTTCGATTTGGATACCGGCATGCACGTTCCCCTTGTGCTTGTGCGCCTTGTCAAACGAGCCGAACGCCGGGCCGGCTACGGCGGACCCCGATGATACACTCGACCGCACGACGCGTCAGGTGACCATTGTCAGAAACCCCTTCCCCACCCTCACCCCGTCGCCGGGGCCTGTTCGCCGGATTGGGCGTCGTGCTCGTTGTCGCCGTCCTGGTCGTCGCCGGCAATCAGGACCGTCCGGGACCTCGGCTCGCTCGCAAGGACCGGCTCGTGGACCTGATCCGGCTCGAGGACCAACGCGCGCGCGCCCTTCGCGCCGAGCTGGACGCGTTGAAGGCGCAGATGGCCGAGCTCGAACAGGGCATCTCCGGGCGTACCCGGCAGCTGGGGCAACTGAAACGCAGCGCGTCGCTGCTGAATCCCTTCGCGGGCCTCACCGCGGTGACCGGGCCGGGAGTGCGCATCGTGCTGCGCGACTCGACGTTGCGATCCTCTCCGAGTGGAGATCCCAACGACCTCGTGATCCACGAGCAGGACTTGCAAGCGGTGGTCAACGCGCTCTGGGCGGCGGGCGCGGAGGCGATCGCGATCAACGGCGAGCGCATCACCGGAACGAGTGCGATCCGCTGCGTGGGCAATACTCTGTTGTTGCACGGTTCGGTGTACAGCCCGCCGTATCGCATCGCGGCGGTAGGCAACGAAACCGCGCTGCGAAAAGGGCTCGACGAAGACCCGCTCGTGGAGCGCTTCCGCATCGCGGTGGAGGAGTTTCGGTTGGGGTTCGACGTCGGAGTCGTGCAACGGTTGGACGTGCCGGCGTTTCGCGGCATCGTGTCGAGCAAGAGCGCAGCGGTGAGTGGAAAGGCATGACGGCGTGATCGGAAAGATCGTTCGCGGAACCGGCACGGTGTTCATCGTGACGGGGCTGCTGCTGCTGTACTTCGTGGTGTACGAGCTCGTCGGCACGTCGCTGCAGACACGCGCGCACCAGTCGGAGCTGAAGCGCGCGTTCGCCGACATCCTCGAAGACCCGCGCGTCACCGCGACCGGGACGCCGAGCCCGACGCCGGGAACGATCGACGACGATCCGCAGCCGAAGGCCCCGCGCGTCAAGCCGATCGGCCGTATCCTCATTCGCAAGATTCGCGTTGACGAGTACGTCGTCGAGGGCGTGTCGCTCAGCCGCCTCGCGTACGGGCCCGGGCACTATCCCGATTCCGCCGACGTCGGCGCGAACGGTTCCACCGCGATCGCGGGTCACCGCACCGGGTGGGGATCGCCGTTCATCGACCTCGACAAGCTTGATCGCGGCGACGAGATCGTGCTGCTCACCGCCAAGGGAACGTACACGTATCGCGTGACGTCGTCGCGCGTCGTCACGCCGAACGACGGCTGGGTGATCGGCGGCGATCCGAACAGCACGGCGGCGAAGAAGCTGACGCTCACGACCTGCACGCCGAAGTACACGTCGAAGAACCGCTTGATCGTATGGGCCGATCTGGTCAAGACCGGCCCGCCGCCGAAAGCATGAGGGTTCTGCCGCAGAGCCGTGGATGGCGGCGCGTGATCTTCGCCGCATTCGTTCTCGTGGTGATGGTCGTGCTGTGGTTCTGGGTGTTTCCGTGGGTCGATCGCACCTACGTCAACCGTCCGGCGATCGAGCAAAGCCTGTTCAGGCGCGCTTGATCGTCAGCGTTCCCTCCGCGGCCGCCGCGATCGCTTCGGCCGAGAACAGCATCGGGTGATGCGCGCCGCCGAGCCACAGCTCTGTTTGGTTGGAGTAATACGGGCTGGCGGGGTTGCCGGAGCAACCGGTCGTGATGACGGAGCGCGAACGATCGAAGTCGCCGAGGTCGACGACCTGGCGGTACGAGGGGATGCCTCCGGTTTGGAAGTTCTCCCCGACGACGTAGGTACCGCGGTTCACGGTGTCGTCGCCGCCCGGCGCTTCGAACGGGCCGGTGCTGAGCAACGCGGCGAGGGGCGGTAGCGCGCGCCCGAGCGGGTGCGCAAACGTGATGCGGTGAAGCGTCCCCCAGCGCCACGATGACGGGTCGGCGCCGAGCCGTTCGGTGGCGGCGCGCCACGCATTGGCGAGCGTGTGCTCGAGCACGTGCACGCGTTGCGGGTGATGGGTGATGCGGTCGATCGTGGCTTCGGTTGCGAACGCGGAGACCCACGACTTGTTGGTGTGGTAAAGGTCGAACAACGTCTCGCCAAGCTCGGTGTGGAACAGCTCACGCGCGAGCTCATCGAGCCAGCACGCGAACAGCGCCGCGCCCGCCGAGCCGGCGTCCATGCGGCGATCCCACGCCTGCAACAGCTCCGCGGCGCGCTTCGCGTCCTTGCTTTGCACGTCGATGTCGCGCAACGCGGGTAGTAGCTCGTCGGCGATGCCCGAGTGCGTGTCGGCTTGCAGCGCCGCCATGTCGTTCGCGCTGTGCGCGTCGCGCGACGCGATCACGGCGTGGATGCGCCGGATGCGATACGCGGGCTCCCAATCCTCGGTGAGCAGGTGCGGGTAGTCGAGATCGACGACGCGATTGTTGGCGGTTGCGAGCACGCCGCCCGGAGGGTCGAAGGCCCACGGCAAGTCGTCGAACGGGATCACGCCGCTCCAGTCATACGACGGATCCCATCCCGGAACCGGCGCGGCGCCCGTACCCTTGGCACGCACCGGATACGTGCCGGTGAACTGATAGCCGATGTGACCGTCGACGTCGGCGTACACCATGTTCTGTCCGATGCTCGGCCACGCACGCGCGGCGCCGCGGAACGACTCCCAATCACGCGCCTCGTTGAGCATCTCGATCGGGCGCTGCGTCGTGGGAACGGTCGCGTGCATCCAGCGCAGCGCGAGCGGCGCTTCGATGGCGTTCTCGCGCACGCGCGTATCCGTTGCGCCGACGAGCAAATCGGTGATGAGCGGGCCGTGCTTCGTCAGGCGCACCTCGTGGATGCGCGGCGCGGGCTCGTTGCGCACGACGATCTCTTCGTGGATCACGTCGAGCGGGAGCCACTCGCCGCCGTGCAGGTACGCGCTGCCGTCGTCGCTCAACTTCTCGAGATAGAGGTCGGCGACGTCGGCCTGGGTGTTGGTGAAGCCCCACGCGATGCGATCGTTGTGACCGATGAGGATGCCGGGAAGGCCGGGCAGCGACACGCCGGCCACGTCGAGGTCGGGGCAGCGCAGGTGCATCTCCGTCCAGATTCCCGGCATCTGCACGAGCAGGTGCGGGTCGTTGCACAGCAACGGTGCGCCGGTGGTCGTGCGCGTTCCGGCGAGGACCCAGTTGTTGGAGCCGATGCCGGGGGCGCCGCTGCCGGCGATACGTGCGGTTGCGAGGAGGTCGGCTACCGCGCCGGTGGGGTTTCGCCGTAGAGGAATGGTGCTTGCCGGCGACAATCCCATGAACGGCGCGAGCGCCATCGCGCGCTCGGCTCCGAGCTCGCTCGCGAGCTGGAAGCGCAACAGCTCCAGCGTCCAGTTCATCGACAACCCGAACGCGATGAGCGCCGATATCGCGAGCGAGTTCTCGAGGGCCTCGTCGAGCGTGTTCGGTATGGACGGCTCCGCGACCAGGATTTGGAACTCCACCGGCGGAGGAAGGCTGCGTGCGCCTGCGACGAATCCTTTGTAATAGGCGCGAGCGATCTGCATGCTGCGCTCGTCGAGGCCGTCGCGCATCCAGTTGCGCACGATGCGACCGAGGCCGATCGTGCGAAAGAAGCGGTCGATGCCGTACGCGGGCTCGCCCACCAATTCGGAGAGACGCCCGCGCGCGAGGCGCGCGTTGAACTCCGTCTGCCAGAGACGTTCCGTGGCGTGCAGGTAGCCCTGCGCCGCGTACAGCGCGTCGCGATCGGAGGCGTCGACGTGCGGGACGCCCCAGCGATCGGTGGTGATGCGCGCCTCTCCGGGAAAGTCGTCGAGCGCGATCGCTCCGTCGATCGGCCGGGTCGCCGACGCGGCGGCGGCCTTCAGCGCTGCGACCCACTCCTCCACGATCGCGAAGCGTAGCGGCAGGATGGGGAAGGTTTCGAGTTGAGGTACTGGTCCCGAGCGGGGACAATCGACGGACCATGCTCGCCGATCTCCACTCCCACGCGCGTCCGTCGTCGCGCGACTCGCGCATGACCTACGAGGACCTCGCGCGGTCGGCCGCGGCGCACGGCGTGCAGGCGGTGGCGCTCACCGACCACGGCCCGGGCGCGGGCTTCGACGAGGCGGAGCATGCGTTCGCACGGCACGGCGTGTCGCTGATCCCGGGACGCGAGATCACGTGCGGGCTGGGTCACGTGCTCGTGCTCGCGACGGATCGCGCGTGGCTGGCCGGGCTGCCGGAGATCTCGGCGCTTCCGCTCCCGGACTCGCGGCGCGGCCCGGCGGCGCTCGTGTGGGCGCACCCCGCCGGGTGGCGAAGCGGCGGCGCGATGGTGACGCCCGATCCCTCGCGCGGCGGTGAGTTCTTGCACGGCGTCGAGGTGCTGAACGGGGAGCGCTTGTGGCAAACCGACGGCGTGCGCATCGCGGCGAACCTCGCGGCGGACCTTGGCCTCGCGCGCTGCGGCGGCTCGGACGCGCACGACGCGCGCGCGGTGGGCCGCTGTCTCACGGAGGCACGCGGGGCTACCGACGCACTATCCTTCATCGAAGCCGTCATTGCAGGCGACGTACGACCGATCCTTTCGAAGAGGTGGGGAGATGCCAACGAAGCGACCTACACGCGCGAAGACCTCCAAGAGTTCCTCGGGTGAAACGCGCGCCCGCGGAACGGGTGAGCGCACGCGCGCTCGCGCAACGCCGCGCAAGTCCAAGAAAGAGGAGGGCCTCATGGAGCCGCGCTGGTTGAAGAGCTATCCGGAGGGCGTTCCGCAAACGATCGAGGTGCCGAACGTCCCGGTGACGTCGCTGCTCGACGACGCAGTGCGGCGCTTCCCGAACAACGCCGCCATCGACTTCGAAGGATCGCGCACGACCTACGCGCAACTCAAGCAACAGGTAGACAAGCTCGCGTCGGCGCTCGCGCAGCTCGGCGTGAAGAAAGGAACCGCGGTCGGCCTCATCTTGCCGAACCTTCCGCAGAACGTCATCGCGTACTACGCAACGTTGCGCCTCGGCGCCATCGTCGTGGAGAACAACCCGCAGTACACCGAGCGCGAGCTGACGCACCAGCTCGAGGACGCGGGCGTCGAGGTGTTGATCACGCTCGACCTCATGTACGAGAACGTGCGCAAGGTGCGACCGCATCTGCCGAAGCTGCGCGAGGTGATCGTTACCACGGTGTTCGACGGGCTCATCGGCATCAAGGCGTTGCTGGGCCCGCTCGTCAAGAAGGAGATGGTGGCGAAGATCCCCGCCGGCGAGAAGATCCGCCGCTGGAAGGACGTCTTGAAGTCGGGCAGCGGCAACGTGGCGCAAGCGCCGATCGACCCGGCCACGGACCTCGCGCTGTTGCAATACACCGGCGGCACGACCGGGTTGTCGAAGGGCGTCATGCTCACGCACGGCAACCTCGTCGCGAACGCGTATCAGGGCAAGGCGTGGTTCTCCAAGGCGATTCCCGGCAAGGAAGTCGTGATGTGCGCGCTGCCGATCTTCCACTCGTACGGGCAGACGGTGTGCATGAACATCGGCATCCTGTTCGCCGGCATGCTCGTGATGGTGCCGAACCCGCGCGACATGGGACACCTGCTCAAGACGGTGCAGCGCACGAAGCCGACGCTGTTTCCCGGCGTGCCGACGCTGTACATCAACATGCTCGCGCACCCGGAGTCGAAGAACACCGACATGCGTTCGATCAAGTACTGCATGTCGGGCGCGGCGCCGCTGCCGGTGGAGGTGCAGGAGCAATTCGAGAGCGTCACCGGCGGCAAGCTCGTCGAGGGCTACGGCCTGTCGGAGACGTCCCCGATCTCCCACGCCAACCCGCTCGAAGGGATGCGCAAGATCGGCTCCATCGGGCTGCCGGTCCCGAACACCGAGTGCAAGCTCGTCGACGTCGACGATCCGTCCAAGGAAGTCGCGCCGCCGGGACCGGGCGAGCTCGTCATCAAGGGCCCGCAAGTCATGCAGGGCTACTGGAACCGTCCCGAAGAGACGCACGAGGTGTTGCGCGACGGATGGCTGTACACCGGCGACATCGCGGAGATGGACGAGGACGGCTTCTTCAAGATCGTCGACCGCAAGAAGGACATGATCATCGTCGGCGGCTTCAACGTGTACCCACGCGACGTGGAAGAGATCCTCTATCAGCACCCGAAGGTGCTGGAGTGTGCGGTGGTCGGCATCCCCGGTAGCAAGTCCGGCGAGACCGTGAAGGCGTACATCGTGCTGAAGCCCGGCGCGACGGCGACCGAGGACGAGTTCGACGCGTTCGCCCGCGAGCGTCTCACCGCGTACAAGGTGCCGAAGCTGTGGGAGTTTCGCGCCGAGCTTCCCAAGACGATGGTCGGCAAGGTGTTGCGGCGCGCGCTGCTCGAAGAGGAGAAGGCCAAAGCGTGAGCAAGATCCTCATCGTCGACAACTACGATTCGTTCACGTACAACCTGATGCAGGAGCTGTCGGAGCTGGGCGCCGACGTGACGGTGGTGCGCAACGACGCGACGACGGTGGACGAGGTACGTTCGTTCGCGCCGGACGGCATCGTGATCTCACCGGGGCCGGGAACGCCCGAGAACCCGTCGGACGTTGGCATCTCCAACGACCTCATCCGCGAGCTCGGACCGACGACGCCGTTGCTCGGCGTGTGCCTCGGGCATCAGTGCATCGGGTACGTGTTCGGCGGGCATATCTCTCGCGCGCCCTCGTTGCTGCACGGCAAGGTGTCGCAGATCTATCACCGCGGCGAGGGCGTGCTCGACGGCCTGCCGATCCCGTTCGAAGCGACGCGTTATCACTCGCTGATCGTGGAGCGTTCGTCGTTGCCGCACGAGCTGAAGGTGACCGCCGAGACGGGCGACGAATTGGTGATGGCGATGCGGCACCGCGAGTATCCGATCGAAGGCGTGCAGTTCCACCCCGAGAGCGTGCTCACCGTCGAGGGAATGAAGATGCTGAAGAACTTCCTCGCGCGATGCGAGCCGGTCGCGGCGCCCGCCTAGCTAACGCTTTCGCGCACGCGCCGGCGGGCGAACACGAGGAGCGCCGGTACGAACGGCGCAGCGGTCGGGGTGGCCGTCGGGGACGACGTGGGCGACGAGGTTGCGGTCGGGGTCACGTCTTGCGCGACCACGATGCGCACGGTCGAGCCGAACTCCGCGGTGGTTCCGCCGTCGGGATCCTGGCGACACACCTTGCCGGGCGGATACGGACACGTTGCCGGGTTCGACGTCTCGAACGTCTCCTGCGGCACCTTGAAGCCGCGGTCCTCGAGGCGTTGACGCGCGACCGACGGGTCCTGTCCGAGCACGTCCGGAACGATCGCCGTTTGCTTGCCGCTCGACACGACGATCTCGACGGTGGAGTTGGGCTTGATCGACGCGCCGGCGACCGGGTTCTGCGAGATGATCAAACCCTTGGCGACCTTGTCCGAGGGTTGTTCGGTGACGATGCCCAGCTGCAAGCCTGCGGCTTCGAGAAGCTGCTCCGCCTGTTGCCGCGTCTTGCCGCGAACGTCGGGCACCTTGACGAGCCGCTCGCCTTGGGAGATGACGAGCTTCACGTTCTTGCCCTTGGCGATGCGCGTTCCTTCGGCGGGATCCTGGCCGGAGACGAGCCCGGCCTCGTACTCGTCCGACGGAGCGAGCGTGGTGGTGAACTTGAGGCCGAGCCGCGTGAGCTGCGCTTGCGCGATGTCGGCCTTGAGGCCGATCAGGGACGGCACGCGCACGAACTCCGTCTTGTCCTTGCCGATACCGGTGAGCGCCCAGATCAGCACGCCGACGATGCCGAGGATGATGAGCGCAAGCAGCACGACGCCGAGGCGGCGGCGCTTGGGCTCGACGGGCGGCGGCCCGCCGGTCACCGGGCGCTGGATCATCACGGTCTCGTCCGGCACGCCGGTCACCACGCCGGTCGCTTCGATCGGCGGCATCATCACCGGCTCCGCCGACACGGGCTTGCCGTGCAGCGCTCGCTGCAGGTCGGCGCGCATCTCTTGCGCGGACTGGTAGCGGTTGCCGGGGTTCTTCGCGAGCGCTTTCATCACGATCGCTTCGAATGGCGGCGGCACGTCGGGGTTGAGGCGCGACGGCGGGATCGGGTCTTCCTTCACGTGCTTGTACGCGATCGCAACCGGCGAAGAGCCGGTGAACGGAACCTGACGCGTGAGCATCTCGTACAGCACGACGCCGAGTGAGTAGATGTCGCTGCGCGCGTCCACCGGCGCCGCTTGCGCCTGCTCGGGAGAGAAGTACTGCGCGGTGCCGAGCACCGCCGCGGTTTGTGTCACGGTGTCGCCGGTCATCGCACGCGCGATGCCGAAGTCGGTGACCTTCACGCCGCCTTGCTTGGTGAGCATGATGTTCGCCGGCTTCACGTCGCGGTGCACGATGCCGTGCTGGTGCGCGAATTCGAGCGCCGCGCACACGTCCGCCGCGATCTCGGCGGCGCGCTCCGGCAGCAGCGGCCCCTCCTCGCGAATCACGTCGCGGAGCGTCTTTCCTTCGATGAACTCCATGACGATGTAGTGCGTGCCGTCGTGCGAGCCGGTGTCGTACACGCCGACGATCTGCGGGTGGTTGAGCGACGCGGCGGATTGCGCCTCGCGGCGGAAGCGTGCGATGAAGGACGGGTCCGACGCGAACTGCGACAGCAGCGTCTTGACCGCAATCGTGCGGCCGAGCACGCGGTCGCGGCCGAGGCGCACCTCGGCCATGCCGCCTGCACCGAGCTTCTCGGTGAGCTCGTACCGGTCGGCGAGAACCTGCACTGCTTCTTGCGCCATCAGTCGTCTCGTCCCTTCCCTTTGCCCTTGCGATCGTCTTCCGGCTCCGTCGCTACCACGATACTGACCTTTTCTCCGCGCGCGAGCGTGTCGCCCTCGTTCGGCGATTGCGCGAGCACCTCGCCGGGTTCGGCGGCCGACGTCACCCGGAACGAGATCGACGCCACCAGGCCGGCGCGCTCGATTGCCTTGACTGCGTCGTCGCGCGACATGCTCACGACGCCGGGAACCGCGCAGCACGGCGGCGGTCCCTTGGAGACGATGAGGTGCACCGTCGCTCCGGACTCCACCACGACGCCCGGCCGCGGGTTCTGCGACAGCACGACGCCGTCGGCGGCGCTGCTGAACGTGCTGTCATCGACGACCACCTTCAAGCCGCGGTCGTCCGCGAGCGAGCGTGCATCGGCGATCTGAATGGAGGTGAAGCGCGGCACGGAGACCTTTGCCGGAGGCCGCAGCACCAGCGCGAGCAGCGCCACCGTCACGAGACCCAGGGCGATGCCGAGCAAGACGGGTCGCATGATGCGCACCTTGGTGCGCCGCGCGCGTCGTGGTCGCGGCGCGGCGACGGGCCGGCGCAGCACCGTGGTCTCCTCGTTCTCCTGCATCGGGATGCGCGTTGTGGCACCGGCGGCCGGCATCTTGGTCGTGTCGCCGGGATGGACGACCGGCATCGGCATTGTCGTGATCGCCGTTTGCGCGTCGCGCACGGCGCCCGCGAGCGCTTCGCGCATCTCCGCCGCGCTCGCGTAACGCGCAGCCGGGTCGCGCTCGAGCGCTCGCATGATCACGCGCTCGACGTGAGGAGACAGGTCGCGGCGGTGCGTGCGCGGCGACGCGGGATCGTTCTGCAACCGGCTCATAGCGACGGCGACCGGCGTCTCCGCCTCGAACGGCCGCACGCCGGTGAGCATCTCGTACAGGATGAGTCCGGCCGCGTAGAGGTCGCTCGCCGGTTGCAGCGTCCCGCCGTGCAACTGCTCGGGCGAGACGTAGTGCACGCTCCCCATCACGGTTCCTGTTTCGGTGAGCGTGGATTCTCCGAGGGCACGTGCAATGCCGAAATCGGCGACTTTCACCTGGTCACGTTCGCCGACCATCACGTTCGCCGGCTTCACGTCGCGATGCACGAGGCCGGCGGCGTGGGCGGCTTCGAGCGCCGCCAGCACCTGGTCCATGATCGCCGCGGCGCGCTGCAAGTTCATCGGAGCCTCGTTCGCGATCACGCCGGCGAGCGTTCGCCCGTCCACGAGCTCCATGACGATGCCGGGATGCGACTCCTCTTCGATGTAATCGAACACGTTCGCCATGTTCGGATGCGACAGCGACGCGGCCGCGCGCGCCTCGCGGCGGAAGCGCTCGGCGACGACGTGGTCGGACACGAGCGCGGTGCGCAACACCTTCACGGCTACGGTGCGACCGAGCAGCTCGTCGTGCGCGCGCCACACCTCGCCCATGCCGCCTTCGGCGATCATCGAGTCGAGCCGGTAGCGGCCGCCGATCAACGCAGACTGCTTCACGACCTGTTCCTCTTGAGCCAGGACTCCATCAAGGCATGCGCGATGGGTGCGGACACGCGCCCTCCGGTTGCTTCATTCCCCAAGTCGCCGCCGTGCTCGACGATCACGGCCACGGCGATCCCGGGAGCGAACGAGATGAACCAGGTGTGCGGGAACTCGCTCTCGACGCCGGTTTGCGCCGTGCCTGTCTTGCCGCCGACGTCGACGCCTCGGATGCGCGCGTTGCGCCCGGTGCCGCGCTCCACGACCGAGATCATCATGTCGCGCAACGTTTTCGCCGTCGCCGCCGAGTAGATCGGATCGGAGACCACCGGGTCGAAGCTCTTGATGACGTTGCCGTTGAAATCCTGAACTTCCTTGACGAGCATCGGTCGTGGCACGCGCCCTCCGCTCGCGATCGTTCCGGCCACGAGCGCCATCTGCAACGGCGTCACGCGCACGCCGAACTGCCCGATGCCGGTGAGCGCGGTTTGCGGCCGGTCGAGGTTCGGCGTGGCACAGCCTCCCTGCGCGTCGGCCTTCACGCACGAGTCGACGAGTGGGATGTCGAAGTCGATGTCTTTGTCGAGCCCGAACTTCTCCGCCATCTCCACGAGCTTCTCGTCGCCGACGCGCAACGCTGTTTGCGCGAACGTGGAGTTGCACGAGACGCGCAATCCGTCGGCGAGCGAGATCGTGGAGCCTCCCGGGCACGTGCCTCCGCCGAAGTTGCGCAAGATGCGATCCGTCTCGGGGAGCCGGAACCCGCGCGGGTTCGGGAACCGCGTCGACGCGCGCAGGCCCGCTTCGAGCGCCGCGGCGGCGACGATCGGCTTGAACGTCGAGCCCGGCGGATAGCGCTCTTGCGTCGCGCGTGCGATCAGCGGGCGGTTGGGGTCGTCGTTGAGCTTGTTCCACGCCTTGCGCATGCCGCCGAGGTCGTGACTCGACAGCGGGTTGGGATCGAACGACGGATAGGAGTACAGCGCGAGCACGGCGCCAGTCTCCGGGTCGATGGCCGCCACGGCGCCCTTCTGCTTGCCGAGCTTCTGCGCCGCGAGACGTTGCAGCTCCGGATCGATCGTGAGCACCAGCGTGTTGCCCTTGCGGTCGCGCCCGAGCAGCTCGTCCACGAGGTTGGAGCCGATGCTGCCCGGCGACTTCCCGGCGAGCTCGTCGTTGAAGGTTGCCTCCAGCTGCGAGCGCCCGTACACGACCGAGTAGTAGCCGGCGAGGAACGCGTACAGGTCTTTGAGCGGGTAGCGCCGCAGGTACTTCAAGCGATCGTCGGTCGCGGTGGATTCCGCGACGACCTCCGAGCCCGCGAGGATCTGGCCGCGCTGGATCGCGTACTCCTTCACGAGCAGGCGGCTGTTGCGGGGGTGCTCGGACAGCTGCTTCGACCGCGCCACCTGCAGGTAGGTCAAGTTGGTGAGCAGCGCGACGAAGGAAATGAAGAGCACGACGGCGAGCCGCCTGATCGAGCGGTTCACGCGCGTACTCCTCGGTTTGTCACGCCGTCCGTCCTTCCGCGTCGGATATCCGCATGAGAAGCGCCAGCAAGATGAAGTTGGATACGAGGCTCGATCCGCCGTACGACACGAACGGCAGCGTGATGCCGGTCAACGGGATGAGGCGCGTGACGCCGCCGATGATCAAGATCGTCTGGAAGCCGAGCACCGCGGTGAGCCCGGTCGCGAGCAGCGCGCTGAACGAATCGCGCGCGCGCAGCGCGACGTGCAGCCCGCGCGCGACCAGCATGACGAACGCGCACAGAACCGCCACGGTTCCGAAGAAACCGATCTCTTCGCCGATCGCCGAGAAGACGAAGTCGGTGGACGCGAACGGGATCAGGTCGGGGCGACCCTGGCCGATGCCGGAGCCGGTCATGCCGCCGGTGCCGAGGGCGAACAGCGACTGCGCGAGCTGGTAGCCGCTGCCTTCGAGGTGGTTCCACACGTCGAGCCAGATCTCGACTCGCGTGCGCACGTGCGCGAACGAGTTGTACGCGTACACGGTTCCGATGGAGAACAGCGCAAGTCCCGCGACGGCGTAGCTTGCGCGCGCCGTCGCGACGTACAGCATGGCGAGGAACAAGCTGAAGAACAGCAGGCTCGACCCGAGGTCGCGCTCGAACACCATCACCGCGAGCGACAGTCCCCACGCGAGCAGCAACGGGCCGAAGTGACGCGGCGCCGGGATGCGGAACGGGCCGAGCTTCGTGGTTGCGATCGTGAGGAGCTCTTTCTTCTGCGCGAGGTAGCCCGCGAGGAAGATCGCGAGGACGACCTTCGCCAGCTCCGCGGGCTGGAAGTTGAGCGGACCGAGCGCGACCCACAAGCGCGCTTCGTTGATCGTGCGGCCGATGCCGGGAACGAGCGGGAGCAACAGCAAGCCGAGGCCGATCACCATGAGCGTGTAGCGGAACGCTTCGAGGCGGCGGTGGTCGCGCACGACGATGAGCGTCGCGCAGAACGCGAGCACGCCGATCGTGATCCACGCGAGCTGCGGCCCGGCGAGGTCGGGATCGAGGCGGCGGATCATCGCGTAGCCGATGCCGGCGAGGGCGATCGCGATCGGCACGAGCAACGGGTCGGACGACGGCGCGAACCTGCGCGTGACGACGTGCAGCACCGCGACGGCGATCGCGACCGCGCCGCCGTACACCGGAAGCCATGCGGGAATTGCGCTCGCGCGTGCGAAGTCGACGAGCAAGTTGGCGCCGACCGCGATGATCCCGGCGAGGATCATCATCGCAAGCTCCGCGTTGCGTCGTCTCATGAGGTCGGTGTGGGAGTCGGGCTTTGCGTCGGCGTCGGTGTCGGCGTTGCTTGCGGGATGCGAGCCACGAGGTCTCGTGCGGTCCTGCGATCGGGCACGCGCAGTCCTTCCTCCAGGCGCGGGCGATAGAACGGCGCGACTTGATCGACGGTCATGGGTGTTCGTTCCTCGACGCTGTGCAGCACGCCGCCGAGCGTGTCGGTCGGAAGGCCACGGAAGATCGCGACGCGATTGCCGTCCACGCCGACGTACCACGAGCCGTTCACCCACGAGCGCACGCCGATCCACGCCGCGATGATCGCGACGAGCACGATCGACACCGCGACCAGCAGCCGCACCGGAACCTTCCGCAGTCGTTTCTTGGCGGGCTTCGCCGCCGGTTCGGGCTCCGGCTCGAGGCCTGCGGGTCTTGCGGGCTCGGCGCCGGGCGCGGGCGCGATCGCCCGGCGCGGGCCGGTGACGTCGACGAGCACGACGGTGATGTTGTCGGGACCGCCGCGCGCGTTCGCCTCGTCCACGAGCGCTTGCGCGGTCGCGTCGAGGTCGCGCGAGCGGCGCACGAAATCGAGGATCTCCTCGTCGGAGAGCACGGCGGTGAGCCCGTCCGAGCACAGCACGAGCTTGTCGCCACCGGCCAGCTCGAGCTCGAGCGTGTCGATCTCCACGTCCGGTCCGGCGCCGAGAGCGCGCGTGACGATGGAGCGTTGCGGGTGGTACTCCGCTTGCTCGGGCGTGAGCTTTCCCTCGGCGACCATGCGCGCGACGAGCGTGTGATCCTGAGAGATCTGGCTGATCGACCCGTCGCGAATCAAATAGCAGCGCGAGTCTCCGACGTGCGCGAGGTGCGCGGTGGTGCCGTCGATCGCGATCGCGGTGACGGTGGACGCCATGCCGCGGTGGTCGGACTCCGCTTCTTGCTTCTCGAATACTTCCCGGTTCGCGTCGAGCACCGCGTCGATGAGCGCGCCGCCGACGTCGTTGCCGTCGGCGCTCACGCTTGCGTCCAGCGAGCCGAGCGCCTCGACGACGATGCCGCTCGCGACCTCGCCGGCGCGGTGCCCGCCGAGCCCGTCCGCGACGGCGAAGATGCGTTCGCCGGCGAATGCGTTGTCCTCGTTCAGCTCGCGTGCGCGCCCGACGTCCGACAACGCGACGGCGCGCACCGTGATCGCGCTCATCGCCGCGCCTCGATCGTGGTCTTGCCGATGCGGATCTCGTCGCCGGCTGCGAGCGGGCTCGGATGCGTGACCTTCACGCGGTTGAGATACGTGCCGTTCGTCGATCCGAGGTCTTCGACGAACCAGCCTCCGTCTTGCGGATAGACGCGCGCGTGGAACTGCGACGCGTACGTGTCGGCGAGCACGATCTCGCACGATTCGGCGCGACCGATGGTAAGCGGCGCGCCGGCAACCGGGAACGTTCTCGGCTGGCCTTCGGATTCCGTGACCACGATCTGCTTCGGCGCTGCGCGTTTCCGCTTGCTCGCGTCCTGGCTTGCGGCCGGC
>JBIOWR010000222.1:0-10250 GCA_044868775.1 Actinomycetota bacterium | reverse complement strand
TTGCGCCTGCCGGAGCCGCTATCGCCGCCACGAGCACGAGCGCGGTAAGTGCCGTCAGCGCGATCGTCCACGCTCTCTTCATCTCTCGCCTCCACCTATGGGCTCCGTCCTCGTCCACGCACGCGCGCACGGAGCCCGACTATCCTGCGACCGCCACGCTTCGTGGTCAATAGGGCAATGTCGACGAGCCGGCAAAAGGGCGGGTGTTAGGCTCGCGCGGATGCCGGACGACGCGGATTTCATGGAGCTTGCCCTCGAGCAGGCCCGCGCCGCCACGGCGCACGGCGACGTGCCGATCGGATGCGTGGTCGTCTCCGGCGGCGAGGTGCTGGCGATGGCGCCGAACGCCCGCGAGCGCGACGTCGATCCCACCGCGCACGCGGAGATCCTCGGCTTGCGCGCCGCGGCTCTCGCGCGAGGGGATCGCGTCCTCCGGGGGTGCACCGTCTACGTCACCCTCGAACCGTGCGCGATGTGCGCGGGAGCGCTGGTGCTCGCGCGGGTCGAGCGTCTCGTGTACGGCGCGCCCGACCCCAAGGCCGGCGCGGTCGAGTCCCTGTACAACCTGGTGCAGGACGCGCGCCTCAACCACCGCATGGAGGTGACCGGCGGAGTGCTCGCCGCCGAGTCCTCCGCGCTCCTCAAGGCATTCTTTGCCGATAGGCGCGCGGCGCCGGAGGTATAGAATCCCCGCCCGGAGGCGTGCCGGAGTGGCCGAACGGGACCGTCTCGAAAACGGTTAGGCCCTTAACCGGGCCTCGCGTGTTCAAATCACGCCGCCTCCGCCGTGAAAGCGCCCCCGCGGCGCTTTCTTCGCGTCCGGCCTCACCCGCGCCGCGCGCACGCGTAGAATCTCCGCCCGGAGGCGTCGCCTAGCCTGGCCTATGGCGCCGGTTTGGAGTACCGGTTTGCGGGCAACCGCATCGAGAGTTCAAATCTCTCCGCCTCCGCCAACACGTGAAACGAGGGCGCCGCGCTCGCCCTCCTGCCCGCGGTTCTGATTGCGACGAGCACGCATCCATGTTCACGTGGCAAGCACGATGCTCACGTGGTGAGCACGGGTCTGCGAACAAACGGCGCGCCCCGCCGCGGATCGGGCCGAGGGCCGTGACATCACAGGTGCCGCGCACCGAGGCGACGCCTATACTGCGCGCTGCGGTCGTGCTAGGTGGGGAGTCAGCGGTGCCCTGTACCCGCAATCCGCTTTAGCGGGACGGAATCCCCGCCCTCGGCCCGTGGTTGTGAGGTTTGCCCCGCAGCGAGGACAGTGAAGGTCAGGTCCCACGCAGCGTCGGCCCGTGAACCCCGTCAGGTCCGGAAGGAAGCAGCGGTAAGCGGTAACCGGCGGGTGCCGTGGGAGTGCCGGGCCGGAGCCCAGCGCACGGAAGGCGCTCGTAGCCGTCGGGACAACGGCGGGTGCACGGCCGCCATATCTCTATCCGGCTTTCTTATCCGGCGGTGCCGGCCACCACCAAGCCTTCGTCGGCCACGCACGTGATCTGGTCGCCCGGCTGGAACACGTCGGACAGGACTTCCGGCACGGCGTGAACCCGCTCGTGCACGATCGGGTCGGTGACGCCGGCTCGCATGATCGTGACCTTCCAGCTTCCGGCGCCGACGATGCCGTTCACGGCGCCGCCCTCGGTGATCGTCGCGGAGGCTTCACCCTGGCCGGCGACGAGCGCGCACCCTTCCGGCGCGGGATCGGCGTGTCCGCCCAATGGCACAAGGCCCAGCGCTGCGATCGTGAGCCCGGCGAAAAACCGTTTGCTCATGGCCGTCCTCCTCGTCCTGCTTCGGGTGGTGCGTGGTTGTCTTCACGCCGACTACGCCGCGCGCGTGTCCCAATCCTTCCGGTCGGTCGCATCTGGATGCGAGTTATCGGACAAAACAGAACCAGAGGCTGTGCGGTGGGCAGGGTTCCATCGGATTGGGCACGAATGGGACAAACGTCAACGTCCTTCCACTGCCAGGGGGTGGGTTTCATGCGCAGGATGCTCGTGCTGGCCGCGGGCGCCGCGATGGCGCTGTCGCTGTCGATGGGTCATGCCGATCCGACCAACGCGTGCCTCGCAACCGGAGACATCGGCGGGTTCAGCACGCCGGGACCGCTCACGTGCAGCTACACCGCAGCGAGCGCGTCGGGTCAGATCATCCAAGCCACGCCGAACCAGGTGCACGTAACCGTCACCTACGAAGGTGAGACGACCGAGGTGTACGTGCAGGAGTTGCTGACGCTTCCAGGTCAGGAAACCTTCGCGACGCCGGTGGGATCCACCGTGACCGTGACCGTCGGACCGGACGCGCCTCCGGGCTCCCCGCAGGGCGGCGCGATCGGTCTCGTCATCGTGGGCGACGCCGAGTAATACGAACGTCGGGTGTGTGGAGAGGAGCGGCTTCGGCCGCTCCTCTTTGCGCGGCGGCGGATAGAATTACCGTCTCTTCCCCCCGAGTGAAGGACGCCGCATGAACTCCGTCGCGCTCTATCGCCGCTGGCGCCCGCAAACGTTCGCCGATCTGGTCGGTCAAGAGCCGGTGGCGGAAGCGCTTCGATCCGCGGTGCGCGACGGCCGCGTCGCGCACGCGTATCTGTTCTCGGGCCCGCGCGGCACCGGCAAGACCTCCGCGGCGCGCATCCTGGCGAAGGCGCTCAACTGCGAGAAAGGACCGACGCCCGAGCCCTGCAACAAGTGCGACTCGTGCCGCGCGATCACCGAAGGATCCTCGCTCGACGTCATCGAGATCGACGCCGCGTCGCACGGAGGCGTGGACGACGTCCGCGAGCTCCGCGAGAGCGTGATCCTATCGCCGGCGGTGTCGCGAAAGAAGGTCTACATCGTCGACGAGGCGCACATGATCTCCACGGCCGGATGGAACGCGTTCCTCAAGACCATCGAGGAGCCGCCGGAGCACGTGATGTTCGTGTTCGCCACTACCGAGCCGCAGAAAGTGCTGCCGACGATCGCGTCGCGCTGCCAGCGCTTCGACATGCGCCGCATCTCGTCGGCGGCGCTCGCGGCGCACCTCGCGAGCGTGTGTCGTGAAGAGGGCGTGGAGGCCGACGAAGCCGCGCTGAGCATCATCGCGAAGCACGCCGATGGCAGCGCACGCGACGCGCTCGCCGTGCTCGACCAGCTCATCGCGTCGGGCTCCGTGGACGTAGAGCGGGCTGCCGCATTGCTCGGGAGCGTTCCGCAAGACGTGCTGTTCGATTTCGCGGAGGCGCTGGCGACGCTCGAGACCGCGCCGGCGCTGCGCGCGGTGGCGCGCGTGTTCGACGACGGGCGCGACGTGCGCGCGTTCACGACGCAGTTGCTGCAGCATCTGCGCTCACTGTTCTTGGTCCAGCGCGTACCTGACGCAACGGATTTGATCGACGCCACCGATGAGGTCCGTGCTCGGCTTGCTGCGCAAGCCGAGCGCTTCCGCCCCGCGCAGCTCGTCTACTACATGCGCCTCGTTGCGGGAGCGCTCGAAGAGATGCGCCAGCAAGCGGTTCCGCGTCTTGCGCTCGAGATGGCCGTGGTGCGCGGCACGGTTCCCGAGGCGGATGCCTCCTCCGAGGCGGCGCTCGCCCGCATCGAGCGCCTCGAACGCTTGCTCGAAGTCGGAGCGACGCCGCCCGCGCGCACCACCGAACCGGCAACGGTCGACCTGACCGAAGCGGAGGCCTTGCGCGCACCCGAGCGCGAGCCCGTGGAGCGCGAGCGTGCGAAGCCCTCGCGCACGAAGACGACCACTCCCGCGAAGAAAGCCGCCGCCACTCCCGCGCCGCCGGCCGCCGCCCCCGCAGCGGGTCTCGTCGACATCGACAAGGTGCGGCGCTCGTGGCCGGTCGTGCTCGAAGAGGTGCGCAAGCTGAGCCAGCGCGTACACGCGCTCGTGGGCGAGACGCGCCCGCTCGACATCTCCGGAGACAAGCTGTCGCTCGAAGCACGCTACGCCTTCCACGCCGAGCAGATCGTCGTTGCAAAGAACGCGCAAGTGATCGCGCAAGCCTTCGCGGAGGTGTTCGGTGTGACACCGCGCATCACGGCGACGCCGGCACCGGATCCCAAGGAGTTCGTCGCGCCGAAGAAAGCCGCGGCGCCGGCGATGGAGATGGAGGAGCCGCCGCCGCCCGCCGCCGCGGAGGCGCCGGCGACCGACACCAACCTCGACCCGATCGAAGCGCTGAAGCAAGGGCTCGGCGCCGAGATCATCGACGAGGGATAGCGTGTTCGAAGGCCCGGTCCAGGACTTGATCGATGCGCTGCGGCGGTTGCCCGGCGTGGGACAGAAGTCGGCGCAGCGCCTCGCGTTCCACTTGCTGAAGGCGCCCGACGAGGAGGCGCGCCAGCTCGCGGACTCCATCCTCGCCGCCAAAGAGAAGGTCTCGATCTGCGGCGAGTGCTTCAACGTATCGGAAGGAGACCGCTGTCAATACTGTCGTGATCCGCGACGCGACCCCACGATCATCTGCGTCGTGGAGGAGCCGGGCGACATAGTCGCGCTCGAGCGCACGCAAGAGTTTCGCGGCAAGTATCACGTGCTCGGCGGGCACATCTCCCCGATGGACGGCATCGGCCCGGGAGACTTGCGCACGCGCGAGCTGATCCATCGACTCGGCCCCGGTGAGGTGAAGGAAGTCATCCTCGCGACTAACCCCACCGTCGAGGGCGAGGCGACCGCGATCTATCTCGCGAACCTCATCAAGCCGATCGGCGTGCGTGTCACCCGCATCGCGAGCGGCGTTCCCATGGGCGGCGACTTGGAGTACGCCGACGAGATCACGCTCGGCCGCGCCCTCGAAGGCCGCCGCGACGTTTGACGACCGCGCGTTAGTCGTCCACCGACTTCCGCACCGACAGCGCTCCCAGCATGATGAGCACGCCCGCGAAGAACAGCGCGACTTGATTCGCGTCGGCGTGGAAGCCGAGGCCCGGGACGTCCAGCCCGTCACGCATCGTTTGCCCGAGGGAACCGCTACCCAGCGCTCCTATTGCGAGCGCACCACGGAACAGCATGTGCACCACGCTCATCACACGCCCCCGCGTCTCGTCCGGCGTGCGCGCTTGCACCTGGCTCATCGCGACGATGACGTCCACCGAGAACGCCGTGCCGAACACGGCGGCCATCACGTACGCGAGCCAGAGCTTCGTGATCACCGCCATCACGATGAGCACTGCGCCGGTCGCGAGGATCGACGCACGCAACATCCACGCGGTGCCCTGCGCGGGCTTGAACTGGGAGACGACGAACCCTGCGACCATGCCCGCGCCGAACAACCCCATCAGCCAGCCGAACGCAATGTCGTTTCCGCCGAGCGTGGTGTGGATGTACCCGATGCCGAGCGCGAACAGCACGCCGCCGCCGAGCATGCCGAACGTCACGGCGTATGCGAGGCTGCGAATGAACGGTCGCTCCACGATCCACCGGACGCCGTCGCGCAAGCTCTCCCACATCGGCACGTCGTCGCTCGGGCTGGGTTGATGCTTCGGCAAGCGCATCTTCGCGATCAGCCACGCCGACACCAGGAACGTGAGCGAGTCGA
The DNA here is from genome assembly GCA_044868775.1 of Actinomycetota bacterium. Lineage (GTDB taxonomy): Bacteria > Actinomycetota > AC-67 > AC-67 > AC-67 > JBIOWR01. The sequence goes on along the minus strand of JBIOWR010000222.1, from coordinate 4,717 downwards.
ACACCAGCGCGAACACGTACGGGTACTCGCGAAACACGTGCTCGCCGTGCCATGACAGCGGATAGTGCGCGGCGGCTGCCGCAAGTCCTGCGTACAGCGGTCCCGACAACGGGATGCCCGCGAACGACGATCCCATCACCATCGCGTTCGCGGCTTCGAGCTCTCGAGACGAAACCACGTTGGGAATGCTTGCGTCGCGCGCCGGCAGGAACACGAGCGAAGCGGCCTCCGATGCGAACGCGAACAGATACAGCGCCCACAGCTCCGGCACGAATCCGGTTGCCATGATGATCGCGAAGCGCACGATGTCGCTCGTGATCATGATGCGCCGCCGATCCCAGCGGTCCGACAGCACGCCCCCGATCGGCGTCGCCAGGAACGTGGGGACGAGGCGCAGCACGAGCACGCCGGTCACCGCGAGCGGCTTGCCGTTCGACAGCCGGTCGGCGGCGACGATGAATGCGAGCGTGCCGACCCAGTCCCCCAGAGCCGAGATCGCCTGTCCCCAGAACAGCAGGGTGAAATCGCGGTTGCGGAAGACGCTCTTGAAAGCTCCCAGGGAGATGCCCGACTCATGCTCCGGCCGGGCCATCGGATCGTCTTCGCGAGTAGACATGAATGAGGAGTGGTCGTCCGGTGGCCGCTATGCTTTGAGCGTACAAGCCTCGGGACGGAAAGTGGAGGAAGCGCCGGCGATGCCGCACGTCTATCGCGGTACGGGAGGCTGACATGCGTGCGCTCGCGTGGGCTCTCGCCGCGTACGTCGCCGGCACGCTGCCGTCTCCCTATGTGGTCGCGCGCCTCGCAAAGCGCGACGACGTCATCGCGCAGATGCGCCGGCGCGAATCGCCCGGCGATGCGCACTTCCTCGTTGCGCGCAAGCTGTCCGGCAAGCTCGGCATCCTCTCGATCGTGATGGACATTCTCAAGGGATTCGTGCCCGCGCTGATCGCGCGTCTCGCGGGAGAGCCGGCGAGCACGCTTGCGCTCGTCGGTGTCGCCGCGGTAGCGGGCCATTGCTTCGCGCCGTTCCTGCGGGTCGCGGGCGGGCGTGGGCTCACGACGGCCGCGGGCGCCGCGCTCGTCATCGTGCCGAAGGCGATGGTGCTCACCGGGATCATCTCGCTCGTGGGAACCGGCGCGCGTGCGGGCGGTCTCGGCACGAGCATCGGCTTCGGCTTGCTGCCGGTGTTCACGCTGGTGTTCGCGTACGCCGCCGCGCTGTTCTGGATGACGCTCGGCATCGTCGGCCTCATCGCGGCGCGCCGCCTCGAAGGGCTCGCCGACGATCGGGGCAGCGGCGTGCCGGTCCGCAAGGCGGTGCTCGGCCGGTTGCTGTTCGACCTCCCCGCGGGGCGGCACCGGTGAGCCTGATCGTTCAAAAGTTCGGAGGCACGTCCGTCGGCGACGCGGAACGCATCAAGCGCGTCGCGCGGCGCGTCGTGTCGGTGCGCGAGCAAGGCAACGACGTCGTCGTGGTCGTGAGCGCGATGGGCGACACCACCGACGATCTCATCAGCCTCGCGCGCTCGCTCACGCGCGAGCCGCCGGGGCGCGAGATGGACATGCTCCTCACCGCGGGCGAGCGCATCTCGATGGCGCTCCTCGCGATGGCGATTCATGCGAACGGGCACGAGGCCGTGTCGTTCACCGGCTCGCAGGCGGGCATCATCACGACCACCGAGCACGGCCGCGCGAAGATCATCGACGTGCGCGCGACGCGTATCCGCGAAGCGCTCGACGCCGGAAAGGTCGTCATCGTCGCCGGCTTTCAGGGAGTGAGCGAGACCGCGGACGTGACCACGCTGGGACGTGGCGGCTCGGACACGACGGCGGTCGCGATCGCGGCGGCGCTGAAAGCCGACGCGTGCGAGATCTTCACTGACGTCGACGGCGTGTTCACGGCCGACCCGCGTATCGTGCCGGACGCGCGCCTGTTGCACGCGGTGTCGTACGAGGAGATGCTCGAGATGGCGGCGACCGGCGCGCGCGTGTTGCAGTTGCGTTCGGTGGAGTATGCGCGCAACCACGGCGTGCTGCTGCGGGTACGTTCGAGCTTCTCGGAAGTCGAAGGAACCTGGATCGGAGAGGAAGACGAGCGCATGGAACAGGCGATTATCTCGGGCGTCACGCACGACAGCACTGAGGCCAAGGTCACGATCCAGGACGTCCCCGACAAGCCCGGGATCGCGGCGAAGCTCTTCGAGGTGCTTGCGGCGGAAGGCGTCAACGTCGACATGATCGTTCAGAACGTCTCGCACAAGGGCCGCACCGACATCTCGTTCACCGTGTCGCGCGACGACGGCGAGCGCGCGAAGGGGCACGTGAACCGCTTGTTGAGCGAGCTGGGCGGCAAGGAGGTGGAGTACGACGACGGCATCGGCAAGGTGTCGCTCGTCGGCGCCGGCATGAAGAGCCATCCCGGCGTGGCCGCGTCGATGTTCTCGGCGCTCGCGGAGGCGGGCGTCAACATCGAGATGATCTCTACTTCGTCGATCCGCGTCTCGTGCGTGGTGCGTGAGGCGGACGTGGTCAAGGCCGTGCGTGCGATCCACGACCGGTTCAAGCTGTCGGACGAGGTCATCCAGCGGGAGATCCATCCGAGCGGGCGCTGAGCCGCGAAGGCAAGTACCCCGTTGTCGTTGGGTGATATCGTCCGTGTGTGGCAAAAATCAACGTGTACGTGGACGGGTTCAACCTTTACTACGGAGCGCTGAAAAATACTTCGTATAAGTGGCTGGATCTCAGTGTGGTTGCTCGCAGGCTGTTCCCGCAGGACACAATCCATCGGATCAGATACTTCACCGCGCACGTGATCCCCGATCGCTCAGACCCGCAACAGGGCCAGCGACAGCAGATTTATCTTCGAGCGCTCCGAACTGTCCCGAATCTCTCAATCCACCTGGGTTTCTTTCAACGGAATGAGGTGTGGATGGACCTCGTTACTCCGCTTGTCGATGGGACGACAAGGGTGGAAGTCATCAAGACGGAGGAGAAGGGATCGGATGTCAACATCGCCAGTTACATGTTGATGGATGCCTGGAACAAGGACTCGGAGGCCGCCGCGATCATCAGTAACGATTCGGATCTACTGACGCCAGTGAGGATTGCAGAGGGTCCGCTGAAGGTCCCGGTCACAATTGTGAACCCTCACCGGGCCTCCAAGAAGTCCTTGGCTCTGCAATCGCGAGGCGGCTCAAAACAGTTGTGGAAGAGCATTCTCGGGCAATGCCAATTTGCGCACGTCGTATACGACGAGCATGGACCGTTTCGGAAACCGGCAGGCTGGTGACCTCGTCTCGAAAAAGCAGAGACCCCCTTTCGGGGGCCTCGCGGCCCAGCCGCCGAAGCGACTGGGGAGATACTCGGAGGATACCCTCCGTGGCACTTCATATCAACCGAGTAATACTCGGCTGCCAGGAAATACCGTCTTTGACCTGGGTGTTTAGGCCCTCGGCGAACGAGTGCTGCTCGGCTATTGTGAAAAACGCCCGCCGCGGGAACCGGTAATCTACCTGCCTATGCCTGAGATACATCTCGCGGTCGTCGGCGCTACCGGCGCGGTCGGGCGCGAAGTCCTCCGCACGCTCGAGCAGCGAGCGTTTCCCGCCGCTTCGGTGAGGGCGATCGCCACGCAACGAAGCGCGGGCCGGTTGCTGCCCTTCAACGGCGAGGAGCTGGAGGTCGTTGCGATCTCCGACGCTGCGTTCGAGGGCATAGACCTCGCGATCTTCGACACGCCCGACGAGGCCGCGCTCGAATGGGTGCCGCGCGCGGTCGCCGCCGGCGCCGTGGTCGTGGACAACTCCGCAGCGCTGCGGATGCGCGAGGACGTGCCGCTCGTCATCCCCGAGATCAACGGCGACGCGGCGCGCACGCACTCCGGCATCGTCGCCAATCCCAACTGCACCGCCACGGCGATGCTCATGCCGCTCGCGCCGCTGCATCGCGCGTTCGGCTGTGTGCGTGTGATCGCCTCGAGCTACCAATCCGCGTCGGGTGCGGGGCAGCCGGGCATCAACGACCTGTACGACCAGCTCGACAAGCTGCTGCCGGAGCGCGACGCCGTCGCGCGCGGCGACGTTGCGGGCCTGGCGCCTCCGGGAACCGCGTTCGCGCACACGCTTGCGTTCAACGCGATCCCGCACGTCGGCTCGTTCGGCGACGGAGGCTTCACGAGCGAAGAGCGCCGCGTTGCGCTCGAGAGCCGGAAGATCCTCGGCGCGCCGGACCTCGACGTGTTCACAACCTGCGTGCGCATCCCGACGATCGTCGGCCACGGCATTGCGGCGTGGGCGGAGTTCTCGCGCGACGTCTCCGTCGACGAGGCGCGCCGCGTGCTCGCCGCCGCGGACGGCGTCGTGCTCGAAGACGATCCGTCGTCGAGGCGCTATCCCACGCCGCTGATCGCGTCCTCCAAGGACGACGCGTACGTCGGGCGCATCCGGCTCGACCCCGCGAATTCGCGCGCGCTCGGATTCTTTTCCGCGTGCGACAACCTCCGCAAGGGCGCGGCGCTGAACACGGTGCAAATCGCCGAGCTGTTGCTTTCCGAAGGCCTGCTCTAACCGGTTCAGCCACGCCTGCTGTCTCGCCCTCATTGCGCGCGATCTCTGGTTTCTGTCGGGCAATGCGGAATATTCAGTACCGGCAAAAGCTTCATTGCGCAGGAAACACTGCGCTATGCGGCGAATCTGACGACCAGGTCCAAAGCGGT
>JBIOWR010000221.1:0-4284 GCA_044868775.1 Actinomycetota bacterium | reverse complement strand
CCGCGCGGCGCGTGGTTCGACTCGGTGATGGATCGCATCTCCGACGCGCTGGTGCTCGGCGCGCTGTTCCTCTCCTTGTTGAAACAGGACCGCGCGCTCGACGCGGGGCTTGCGCTCGGCGCGATGGGCGTGTCGTTGCTCGTGAGTCAAATCCGGGCAGAAGCGGAAGCTCGGGGCGCGAAGCTCGGCGAGGGCGCCTTTGCGCGCGCGGAACGTTTCATCGCGCTCGTGGCCGGGCTGCTCGTGCCGGGCGGCTTGCGATGGGCGTTGGCTGCGCTGGGCGGGCTTGGTGCGCTGACGCTCGTGCAGCGCATGGTGGCGGCGCGTCCCGCGCTGCGCGATGCGGGCGATTCAGGCTTCCACCCTTGACAGGACCCCGTCTCGCTCGTGGAATGGGGCGACTCGAACGGGGGAACGGGGCGGGGGATGACGGGTTGAAGCACATCGTCGCAACGACGGACGGAAGCGAGCGCGCGGGGCGTGCGGTCGAGGTGGCCTCGAGGATGGCGCAATGCTTCGGGAGCAAGCTCACGCTCATTCACATCGCGCGCGACGGCGTGCCGGTGCCGGCCGGCGTGCGCGAGCAGGCGAGCAAGCACAACGCCGATCTCGAGATCGTGCAGGCCGAAAAGCCTGCGGAGGCGATCTGCGACACGGCGCTCGACCTCGACGCCGACGCGATCGTGATCGGCAACCTCGGCATGAGCGATCGCAAGGAGTTCCTGCTCGGCAACGTCCCGAACCGCGTCTCGCACCAAGCGCAGTGCACGGTGATCATCGTCGACACGCGCGACGAGAAGGATCGCAAGAAGGCGATCAAAGCCGCGCGCCGGTAACTAGACGATGACCGACGAACGCAAGCCACCGGCGAAGAAACGCTCCCGCGCACCCGCGAAGAAGAAGCGCGCCGCGGAGCCGGCGCCGGGACAGCTCACGCGCCGCGCCGTGCGCATCGCGTCGGTGATGACGCGACACGGCATCAAGGACTTCGCGTTCGGCGACGCGAGCGATCCCGCGGTCGTGCGCAAGCGCGCGAAGTCGTTCCGCGACGCGCTCCAAGAATTGGGCCCGACCTTCTCGAAGCTCGGCCAGATCCTTTCCACGCGCCCGGACCTGCTGCCGCCCGAGTTCGTCGAGGAATTGGAGACCCTCCAAGAGAAGGTCACGCCGCTCACCGAGGAAGAGGTCGTGCGCGCGATCGAGACGTCGCTCGGCGTCCCGTGGGAGGACGCGTTCGAGCACATCGACGCGGAGCCGCTCGCCGCCGGGACCATCGCGCAAGTGCATCGCGCCACCTTGGAAGACGGAAGCCACGTCGTCGTCAAGGTGCAGCGCCCGGACGCAGCCGACAAGATCTATCAAGACCTCGAGCTGTTGAAGCTCTTCGCGGAGAAGACCGCGGACCGCGAGTCGTTCCGTCGCATGATCGACGTGCCGGCGATGACCGAGCATCTCGCGGAAGGGTTGCGCAAAGAGCTCGACTTCACGAACGAGCAGAAGAACATCGAACGCATGCGCGAGATCCTCGTCTCGTACACGCGCCTCGACGTGCCGGACGTCCACGAGCTGTTCACCGGGCCGCGCTTGCTCGTCATGGAGGACATCCGCGGCGTCCCGCTACGCCAGGCGGCGGAAGGATCGGAGCGCAAGGAAGCCGCGCGCCAGCTCCTCGAGTCGTATTACCGCCAGGTGCTCACCGAAGGTTTCTTTCACGCCGACCCGCACCCCGGAAACCTGCGCTGGTACCGCGACAAGATCTACTTCCTCGACTTCGGCATGGTGGGCGAGCTCGACGCGGGCTTGCGCGACTCGCTGCTGTTGCTCGTCATGGCCTTGTGGCAAGAGGACACGGCGTTCGTCGCCGACGCGATCCTTTCCATATCGGATCGCGACCCCGATGCGAGCGTGGACCTCGATGCGTTCGCAAACGATCTTGGAGACATCCTCAAGCGGCACCGCCACTTGTCGTTGAAGGAGATCGAGCTGGGACCGCTGCTCACGGAGATGACCACGGTCGCGCTCAAGCACGACGTTCGCTTGCCGGCGTCGATGGCGCTCACCGCGAAGGCGCTCGCGCAGATGCAGCTCGCGGCCGCGGAGTTGGACCCGACGCTGGATCCGTTCGCCGTCGCCGGCCGGTACATGGCGCGTCACGTGCTGTCGCAGTTCCGCGTGCGCGTCTCGCCGGGCAAGCTGCTGTACGAGACGTCGAAGCTGCAAGCGCGCCTCGGCCGGTTGTTCCACTCGTTCGAAGGATTGCTCGGCGGAGCGAAGGGCGGACGGCTGCAAGTGCAGTTCCGCGGCACCGAGCGCTTGGAGGATTCGATTCGCCGCGCGGGACGCCGCCTTGCGATCTCGCTCGTTGCGAGCGCGTCGCTGCTCGGCTCCGCGATCGCGTCGACCACCGATCGCGTTCCCGATTGGGCCACGGCGACGGGTGCGGCCGTCGGGGGAGTGTTCGTGCTCGGGCTCTTGTGGGACGTGGCGCGCCGGCGCCGCTAAAGCGCGCTTACCTCAAGCGGTCTTCGAGATCGACGTGCACGGCCGCGCGTCCGTGATGCTTGTGCGTCTTGCCTTCGAGTGAACGGCGCACGCGGCGCTCGGCGATCATTGCGATGAGGCTCATGAAGCCGCCGACGATTCGTCGTTCGGCGCGCGCGATGCCCCTGCGAAGCTTCCCCCGCTCGCTCACGTTGCGCACGCTAGCACGCGCGCGCAACTCACGCAGTGCGCTTCAGTGATCTCGCGATCCTGCGGTCGGCGAGCACGACGACCGGAACCATTGCGGTGCGTACGAGCACGCGCTCCATGCGAACCATGCGTCGCGCGAGCCTTCCGCCGATGCTGCGCCCCAACCGTCTCGCCATGATCGCCCCCTCCGCACGTCGCCCGAGGCGACACGATACGCCGCTCCCACCGCCGCGGCGATGGCGAAAACAGGCCTTTTTCCAGGGGCGCTGGCATCACCCACGCGCATGGGTGCGACCCGGTGCGTACCGGACATAGGCCCTCAACGCTCGTTCTTCGCCGCGTTCCGGCAACCACTCGAACGGGCTAGCCCACCCCCCGTTTTGACGCTCGAACGGCCGCGCCGGGCCATCGACGAACGAAGACGGAGGCAGTCTCGTGGGCAGGGCATACGCAATCCTCGTGGCACTACTCGCCGCGGCCGGGCTCGTCGTAGCGATCCAACCTGCATACGCCGCCAGCAGCGAAGAGACCGCGTTCCACTCCCGCACGAACAATGAGCGCACGAGCCGCGGCTTGCGCGCGGTCACGCTCGATGCACACCTCTCCGACATCGCACGCAATCACTCGCAAGAGATGGCGAATCGGAACGAGCTGTACCACAACGACAACCTCGGCAACGAGGTGACCGGGTGGGAAGAGCTCGACGAGAACGTCGGCACCGGCATGAGCGTCGACGACATCCACAACGCGTTCATGGACTCCGACGTCCACCGCGCGGGCATCCTCGGCAACTACGAGAAGGTCGGCATCGGCACCGTGGTGCGCAACGGCCAGATCTGGGTGACCGAGATCTTCTACCGCGCGAAGAAGTCTTCTTCGACGACGACCACGACTCGCCGCACCACCACCATCCGCCGCCGCAGCGTCCCGCCGGCCGCGCCCCGCGTGTCGGTGCGCACCGCCGCCGCGACCCGTCCGGTTCCGGTCCCGGCTCCGCCGAAGCCGGCCGCCGCCACGGTCTCCCTCCCCCCGCTCGCCAGCGGCAAGCTGGAGAAGCTGCTCGGCGACCTTCAGATCGCCGGGGAAGCATCCCTCGCCGACGACGCTGCGCCTGCGCGCCGCACCGGCGAGGCGCGTCTCGCGGCGGTGCTTTGGGACTTCGTCGAAGCAGCCTGAGACTTCCATCACGCCCTGAGAACGCCCGGCTTCCGGTCGCGCTCGGGACCTTCGTCCGGGATCTCCCGCTCCGTTCAAGCTCGGTTCGGTTTCGTGCCGAAAGATGTGCGTACCCTCGGCGTGACGACCAACGCTTTGGGGTAGAGCAGGCCTCGGTAGCACGAGCCCGCTACGACGGAAAAGGAGTTCCCGGATGCATCGATGGACACGATCTTGGGTCACCACCGCGGTCGCGTGGATCGCGGTGCTGTTCATCGGGGGTGCAGCGATCGCCGGGGTGGGGTCCGTAAGCTCCAAGGACAAGGCGAAGAACGTCGAGGTGCAGGCCGAGGAGTCCGAGAGTCCCGAGCCGTCGGAATCGCCTGAGGCGTCCGACGCCGAGGAGTCTCGAGAGGGCGAGAAGGCCGACAACCACGG
>JBIOWR010000220.1:0-3655 GCA_044868775.1 Actinomycetota bacterium | reverse complement strand
CGGCGCGCGCCTGGACGAAGTCGAGCGGCGCGCCCGCGAGATCGCGGATCGCACCGCGCTGGTGGCGACCATCGACACCTTCGAGTTCTTGCGGCGAAGCGGACGCGTGAACGCGCTGAAAGCGTTCGCCGCGACGACGCTCAACGTCAAGCCCGTGTTCGCGCTGCGACGGGGGAGCGTCGAGCAGCTCGCGCGACCGCGCGCACGCTCGCGCGCGGTGGAGCGCGTGCTCGAGGAGGTGCGGGCTGCTGCGGCCACCGGACGCGACGTGCACCTCGCGATCGTGCACGCCGCGCGCGCCGAGGAAGCGAACGCGCTTGCGGATCGCGCGCGTGCGGAGCTCCATCCGATCGAGTGCGTTGTGACAGAATTCACACCGCTGATGGGCGCGCACACCGGTCCGGGGCTGGTCGGAGCCGCCTTTTGGGCGTGAATGCCCGCGCAGGAGTGAAAAACTCCACGAGGATGGCGAAAACGGTGGGGTTGCGCCGCCGCTATCATGACGAGTCGTGAACACCGTTCCCAGCGCGCTCCCGGTTACGACGATTCGCTCGCCGAAGTTCCGCGCGGTCATCGGCATGGTCCTGTTCATCATGCTGGGCTTCGGGCTGATCGTTCCGGTGCTGCCGTTGTTTGCGAAGTCGTTTCAGGTGAAGGAAGCCGGCGTCGGCGTGTTGCTGACGGTGTTCGCAGCGATGCGCTTGCTCGGCGACGGCATCACCGGCTCGCTGATCGATCGCTTCGGCGAGCGCACGATGGCCGCACTCGGCGCGGCGATCGTCGGGTTGTCCTCGGCTGCGGCCGGCGCGGCGCCGAACTTCCCTTGGCTCGTCACGTTGCGTGGAGCGGGCGGCATCGGCAGCGCATTCTTCCTCGGGTCGCTCACCGCGTACGTGATTGGCACGATCGAGCCGGGATCGCGCGGCCGCGCGTCGAGCTTGTTCCAGGCTGCGGTCGGCACCGGCATCACGCTCGGGCCGGTGTTCGGAGGCATCCTCGGAGCGGTGTCGTTGCGTCTGCCGCTGTACCTGTACGGCATCGTCGCGCTGGCGACGGCTCCGATCTGCCTGATGTTGATCGACCATCGCGTGCCGCTCACGCAGATGAGCGAGGACGCGACGCTGCCGCAAGAGTGCGTCGCGGCGCCGCGGCTGCCGTTGATGACGCACATCCGGCCGCTCCTGCACGACTCCGCGTATCGTGCCGCGCTGATGTCGAGCGCGAGCGACTTCTGGGTGTCGAGCGCGCTGTTCACGCTGGTGTCGCTGGTGTGGGTGGAGATCCTCGGCGCGTCCGCCGGCTCCTCGGGGCTCCCGCTCACGGTCGTCGGGCTCACTGCGCTCATGGTGATCTGGCACGCGGGAGGGCTGGCCGATCGCCGCGGCCGGCGCTTCGCCCTGGTGCCGGCGCTCGGCGCGACCACCGTGACGCTGGTGCTGCTCGCGTTCACGCAGAATCGTGTGGAGTTCCTCGCGTTGATGGCGCTCCTCGGGATCGCCAACGCGTATTCGCGCCCCAGCTCCACGTCGATGGTCGGCGACGTCGCGACGCCCGAGCAGCGCGCCGTCGCCGTCGGCGGCTACCGGATCGCGGCGGACATCGGCGCGCTGCTCTCCCCCATCGTTGCAGGCGTCGTCGCCCAATCCCTCGGCTTCCGCTGGGCCTTCATCATGATCGCCGCGTTCGTCGCCGTCGCGTTCGTGTTCGCGCTGCGCTCGCGCGAGACGCTGGTACGCGAGCCCGCCGCCGCCGCCGGCTGAGCGCGTGGCGCGCTTCGCGGTGTCGCTCACCATCGACGCGCCTCCCGAACGCGTGTGGGAGCTGCTGGCCGATTGGGAGGGCTCCGAGGCGTGGATGGTCGACGCGACGACCGTGCGCGTGCTCGGCGACAGGCGTGAGGGAGCGGGGACGCGCGTCGAAGCGATCACGCGCATCGCCGGCGTCGCGTTGAAGGACGTGATGACCGTGCGCACGTGGGAGCCTCCGCGACTCATGCTCGTCGAGCACCACCGCGCGCCGATCCGCGGCGTCGCGTGGTTCGAGGTCACGCGCGCGCCCGGCGCGCGCTCGCACCTCGATTGGGTGGAGGAGCTGGACCCGCCGCTGGGCCCGCTCGGCGAGCTGGGCGGGCTGCTGCTGAAGCGTCCGATCGAAGCGGTGCTCACCACGAGCGCGCGCAAGCTGAAAGCGATCGCCGAGCGGCGGCCGCCTCGTCGCTAGGCGGGGACGTCCCACCAGATCGTCGCCAGCGTGCGCTCCTCCGGGGGAGGAGCTTTCGCGAGCGCTTCCTCCACCTCGGGCTCGCGGCCGGGCGCGAGGCACAGCGAGCGGCGCAACCACGACACGAGGATGTCGCGGTGGTCGGTGATGCGCATCGGCGCGGTCCACCGCTCCATCACGGGATCGACGCGGTTCTCGCGCAACACCGCGACGGCGTCGTCGGCGGTGGGGCGCGACGGACGCTCGAGATCGTGCAACAGCGTGAAGTACACGTTGGTCCACGTGCGCGGATGCTCGGCGGTGATCTCCACGACGACGCGCGAGCGCGCGTGCTCGCTCAACGCGCGCGCGAAGGCGCCGAGATCGGGCACGTTGTAGAGCACGTGGTGGCACACGACGACATCCGCCACCGGCGTCTCCGGGGACGCATCGGGCCACCGGCGGGTCACCGTCGTCAGCGTGAGGTCGCGCTCCTTCGCGAGCGCTTCGAAAGCAGTCAACATCCCGGCGTTCTCGTCGACGCCGATCGCGCTGCCCGCGACGTGCGCGAGCGCGAGCGACGCCGCGCCGGCGCCGCAGCCGACGTCGAGCACGCTGCCGCCGGGCGGCAAGGCTTCGAGCGCGCGATCGCGCGACGGCGTGCGTTCGTGCTCGCCGCTCTCGGCGTAGCGCGCGAACAGCTCCACCGGGATCGCCCACGGATCATCGACCGCCTGCGCCATCAGGCGATCGGGGAGCGCCCACGACGCGAGCGCTTCCGCCCAGCGCTGCTCCGCGCTCAACGTCAGTCCTTCAGCGGCGGCACGACGGAGTCGAACCAGCGATGCTTCGCGCGATCGCGCGACACGTCCACGTGCACGTGCTTGGTCTCGAAGTACTCCATGTATCCCTGGATGCCGTGCTCGCGTCCGAGGCCGGACTGCTTGTAGCCGCCGAACGGGTACTTGTTGTTGATCAAGTGGTAGTCGTTGATCCACACCGTGCCGGTGCGCATGCGGTCGGCGATGCCCATCGCGCGCGCGGGATCGGACGACCACACGCCGCCGGCCAACCCGTAGATGGAGTCGTTCGCGATGCGCACGGCTTCGTCGTCGTCGTCGAACGGGATCACGACGAGCACCGGTCCGAAGATCTCCTCCTGCGCGATGCGCATGCCGGATGCCACGCCGGTGAAGATCGTCGGCTGGAACCAGTAGCCGTCTCCGCTTACGCTCGCGCGCTCGCCGCCGGTCACGAGCTTCGCGCCTTCGTCGAGGCCGATCTTGACGTAGCGCTCCACGGTTTCGAGCTGGGTCTTGGAGACGATTGGACCCATGTCGGTCTTCGCGTCGGCCGGGTCGCCGACCACGATCTCGCGCGCCCGCTCGACCATCCGCGCGACGAGCTCGTCGTGGAGCGACTGGTGGACGAGCAGCCGCGAGCCGGCGCTGCACAC
>JBIOWR010000219.1:0-4417 GCA_044868775.1 Actinomycetota bacterium | reverse complement strand
AGGCGCGCGCGACCTCGGTGAAGTCGGGCGTGACGAGGTCGACGCCGAAGCGCTTGCCGAAGCGCTCCTCTTGATCGAAGCGCAGCATCCCGTAGCCGCCGTCGTTGAACACGAGCACGGTGACGGGCAAGCGCTCCTGCACCGCAGTCGCGAGCTCGCCGGGCGCGAACAGGAAGCCGCCGTCGCCGCATATCGCAACGGCGCGCCGTCCGGTCGCCGCGACGCCCACCGCGGCGGGGAACGCGAAGCCGAGGGTTCCCCAGCCGACGGGATACCCGAACGAGCGGGGCCGCGCGACCGGCAGGTAGCCCGCGCACCAGTATCCGGCCACGGCCATGTCGCACGCGACGAACGCATCGGGCGGTATCGCGCCGGCGAGACGCTTCACGAAACGGTACGGCTCCGCGAACGCGCGCTCGGCGCGCAGCGACGCGTCGGCCGCCGCGCGAACGTCGGCGACGCGAGCGACACCGGACTCCGAGTCGCGCGGCTTCACGCGATCGAGCAACGCCGCGAGGGCGAGCTTCGCGTCGGCCTCCACGACGAGATCGGACGCGTAGTTGCGCCGCGCGTCCTCCGCGAGAACGTTGACGTTGATCCGTGGTCGCGGCAAGCGCATCCTCCACCCTTGCGTGTCCATCCCGTCGAGGTCGCTGCCGACGATCACGATCGCATCGGCGCGCGCGACGAGGTCCGCGACCTCGGGCTGGTGCGGCGGGAATTCCAGCGCGTGCGGGTGGCCGGGCGGGATGCAGCCCTTGCCCGCGTACGTCGTCACGACCGGCGCGTCGAGCGTCTCGGCGAGCTGGGTCAACTCCTCTTCCGCGCCCGACGCGATCACGCCGCCGCCCGCCCAGATCACCGGCCGCCGCACGCGATTCAGCGTTTGCGCGGCCTTCGTCAAAGAAGCCTCGTCGGGAGCCTTGCGTGCCACCACCGGCGCCGGCGGAAGCTTCGCGCTCACGCCGAGCGGCAGCGACAGCACGTCGAACGGGATCTCCACGAACACCGGCCCGCGCCGGCCCGCGAACGCCGCGCGCACCGCGCGTCCGATCGCCGGCACCACCTCCGCGGCCGTGCGGGCGCGCGTCGCGGACACCGTGACCGCAGACATCAACTGCAACTGATCGGGACTCTCGTGCAGCACGCCGCGGCCGCTCTTGCCTTCGAGCGAGCGCGTGTCGATCTGCGTGCCGATCTCGAGCACCGGCGAGCACGACGCGCGCGCCTCTCCCATCGCCGCGGCGGTGTTCGCGACGCCGGGCCCGGTCGTGGACAGACATACGCCGAGCTTGCCGGTCGCGCGCGCGTACCCGTCGGCCGCGTACGCGGCGCCTTGCTCGTGGCGGGTGACGATCGTGCGGATCGGCGAGCGCGACAGCGCGTCGAACAGCGCGAGGTTGTGCACGCCGGGGATGCCGAACACCACCTCGACGCCGAGCGTTTGCAAGTACGCGACGACGGCGTCGGCAACGCGCTTCGAACCCCCGGCCGCAGGCATGCCCGGCAGGATAGCGGCCGCGCCGTGTCGCCTGCTCCCCTCGCGACACCTCGCGACACCTCGCGACACCTCGCGACTAGCGACTACCCTGTCGCCCGATATGGCTCACGTGCTCGCGATCGACGCCGGAACCACCGGCTGCACGGCGCTGCTCGTGCGCGACGACGCGACGATCGCCGCGCGCGGCTACCGCGAGTTCCCGCAGCACTTCCCCAGGCCCGGCTGGGTCGAGCACGACCCCGAGGACATCTGGCAGGCGACGCTCGCCGCGTGCCGCGAGGCGTTCCGCACGTCCGGCCTCCAGCCGCGCGACGTCGCCGCGATCGGCATCACGAACCAGCGCGAGACCACCGTGGTGTGGGATCGCGCGACGCTGCGGCCGGTGCACCACGCGATCGTGTGGCAGGACCGGCGCACCGCGGAACGCTGCGACGAGCTGCGGCCGGCGATCGAAAAAACGGTGCGCGAGACCACCGGTCTCGTGGTCGACGCGTACTTCAGCGCAACGAAGCTCCAGTGGTTGTTGAACCACGTCGAGGGATTGCGGGCGCGCGCCGACAAAGGAGAGCTGGCGTTCGGCACGGTCGACACTTGGGTGCTCGCGCGCCTCACGCACGGCCGCCACGCAACCGACTACTCCAACGCGAGCCGCACGTTGCTGTACGACATCCGCGCGCGCGAGTGGTCCGACGAGCTGCTCGGCACGTTCGACGTGCCGCGCTCGCTGCTGCCCGAGGTGCTCCCGTCGAGCGGACGCTTCGGCGTCACGAACCCCAACGCGTTCTTCGACGTCGCGCTCCCGGTGAGCGGCATCGCCGGCGACCAGCAGGCCGCGCTGTTCGGGCAAGCGTGCTTCGAGACCGGCATGACGAAGAACACCTACGGCACCGGATCGTTCGTGTTGATGAACGTCGGCGACGCTCCCCCGCCCACTCCGGAAGGATTGCTCGTCACGCTCGCGTGGGGCATCGGCGACGCGGTGGCGTACGCGCTCGAGGGCTCCATCTTCGTCACCGGCGCGGCCGTGCAGTGGTTGCGCGACGGCCTGTCGCTGATTGCGCGCGCCGACCACACCGAGCCGCTCGCGAAAACGGTTCCCGACGCCGGCGGCATCTACTTCGTTCCCGCGCTCACCGGCCTCGGCTCGCCGTACTGGGATCCGTACGCGCGCGGCGCGATCGTGGGCATCACCCGCGGCACGACCAAGGCGCACCTCGCGCGCGCAACGATCGAATCGATGGCGTACCAGACGCGCGACGTGATCGAAGCCATGGCTACGAACGCGAACGTGCGGCCCGCCGACTTGCGCGTGGACGGCGGCGCATGCGTGATGGACACGCTGTGCCAGTTCCAGGCCGACCAGCTCGGCGTGGTCGTGCGCCGCCCGCAAATCCAGGAGACCACCGCGCTCGGCGCCGCGTTCCTCGCAGGGCTCGCCGAAGGCGTGTGGTCGTCCACCCACGACATCACGCGCGCATGGAAGATCGACAAAGAATTCGTGCCGCACGCGCCCGACCCGGCGGGATACGAAGGATGGAAGCGTGCGGTGGAGCGTGCGCGCGGCTGGGCGATTCCCTGACGAGCGTCAGACCCCGGCGGGCTCGCGCGGTTGCGCAGGCGCGCGCGCGGCCCTCATGCGCTCCTTCACTTTGGAGGCGTACTCGTCCACGTACTCCTGCCCGGACAGTAGCATCAGCTCGTACATCAGCTCGTCCGTCATCGACCGCAGCACGAAGCGGTCGTCCTCCTTGCCCTCGTAGCGCGAGAAGTCGAGCGGCCGGCCGAAGCGCACGCCGACCCGCTTGACGCGCGGGATCTTCTTGTCGAGCGGCTGCACCTCGAAGGAGCCGATCACGGCCACCGGGACGATGGGCACGCATCCGCCGCGCAGCGCCATGCGCGCGACGCCGGTCTTGCCGCGAAACAAGCGGCCGTCCGGCGAGCGCGTGCCCTCGGGGTAGATGCCGACGGCGAGTCCCTTCTCGAGCTGCTCGACGCCCGCGTGCAGCGCTGCCTCGCTGGCCTCGCCGCCCTCGCGCCGGACCGGGATCACGCCCGCGCCCCGGAAGAACCACGAGTACCACTTGCCGAAGTAATCGCTCTTGCCGAGGTACACGACCTGCCGCGGCACCACGAGCGGGACGAAGATCGAGTCCATGAACGACAGGTGGTTGACCGCGAGGATCACGGGCCCGTCGGCGGGTACGTTCTCCAGCCCCTCCACCCAAGGCCGGTAGAGGAGCCGCACGAGCGGACCTATGAAGATGTGCTTCATCAACCAGTAGAACACGGCTACCCCGGCTCCCATCGGTCGCGGCCGCGTCCCCAAATTCCGTGCGGGGAAGACCAACGCCTACCCTACCCCGTCGCCCCCCAAGTCGTCACGGCGGCAAGAAACGCGCCCGGGACAGTGCTAGCGTTCGCAGGACGAAACGACGCGGAGGGGACATGCCATCGGTCATCAAGGGATGCGAGCCGTTCGGCTACGAAGGCGACGAAACCGGAATCTTGCTCGTGCACGGCTACACGGGATCGCCGCAAGGCCTGCGTCTCTGGGGCGACCATCTCGGACGCGAAGGGTTCACCGTGCTCTGCCCGCGCTTGCCCGGTCACGGCACCGACGTAGCCGACCTCGCCACCACGGTGTGGGACGACTGGGTCGCCGAGGCGGAGATGTCCTTGCGCGGCTTGCGCGAGCGGTGCTCGTCGATCTTCGTCGGCGCGCTGTCGATGGGAGGCGCGATCGCGCTGCACCTCGCGCAACAGCACGGCAACGTCATCGCGGGCCTCGTGCTCGTGAACCCGTTCCTGTACACCGACGACCCGCGGGCGAAGCTCGGGCCGCTCCTCGCGAAGCTTCCGATCTCGGTGAAAGGCATGGGCGACGACGTCGCCGACCGCAGCAACCCCGAGATC
>JBIOWR010000218.1:0-5480 GCA_044868775.1 Actinomycetota bacterium | reverse complement strand
ATTCTCGCGCAGGTTCGCGAAGCGTTTCGTGCTGCGACCGGCCGCGACACGGTGGGGCCGGTGCTGTCTGCGTTGTTCCGGCATGCGATCCGTGCCGGCCGCCGCGCGCGCACCGAAACGCAGATCGCGCGCAGCGGCGTGACGTTCGCGATCGCGGGCGCGCGCCTCGCGCGTGCGTCGCTCGACGGACTCGACGGCAAGACCGTTCTCGTGATCGGCGCAGGAAAGATGAGCGACCTCGCGGCGCGCGAGATCGCGCGCATGAAAGCCACGATGCTCGTCGCGAATCGCACCGCGTCGGCTGCGCAAGCGCTCGCGCGGACGGTGGGCGGAACCGCGGTGCCGGCGGCGTCGATCGCCGGCGCGATCGAGCGCGCGGACCTGATCATCTCATCGACGGGCGCCGCGGAGCCGATCATCACTGCGGAGATGCTGGCGCCGGTGATGGCACGCCGTGCGACGCGGCCCTTGCTTATCCTCGACCTCGCCGTGCCGCGCGACGTCGAGACGCGATGCGCCGACATTCCGGGCGTTTCGGTGCGCGACCTCGACGCGCTGCGCGAGCTCCTGGCGCCGACGCCCGCGCAGCTCGCCGAGGTGAGCCGGGTCGTGGCGATCGTCGACGAGGAGACGCCGAAGTTCGTTGCCTGGCAGCGAGCGCATAAACTGGCGCCGCTGATGGAGAACCTCCAGAGCCGGGCCGAAGCCGTGCGCAGGCGCGAGATCGAGCGCGCCGCGTCGAAGCTCTCAGCGCTCTCGCCGGAGCAGCGCGAGGCCGTCGAGGCGATGACGCGCGCGATCGTGGCCAAGCTGCTGCACGGACCGGTCACGGCGCTGAAAGACAGGGCCGGGTCGGCCGAGGGCGATGCGCTTGCGCGCGCCCTCGAGGAGCTTTTCGACCTCGAGTCCTGATGCCGCGCACCGTCCTTCGCATCGGCACTCGCAGCAGCGCGCTCGCGCTGGCGCAAGCGGAGATGGTGCGCAAGGCGATCAACGAAGTGCTTCCGAAGCGCACCTTCGAGCTCGTACCGGTGGTTACCGACGGCGATCAATCGGCCGAGCCGTCTCGCGCGGGGCGCAAAGGCGTGTTCGTCTCCGACATCCAGCAAGCGCTCGCCGGCGGGAAGATCGATCTCGCGGTGCACTCGGCGAAGGACCTTCCGGGAGAGACGCCGGAAGCCGTTGCGCTCGCGGCGATCACCGCGCGCGAAGATCCGCGCGATGCGTTGCTCACGCGTCACGGCGGCGGCCTCGAGCGACTGGAGCCCGGCACGACGTTCGGCACTTCGTCGCTTCGCCGCTCGTCGCAACTGCTGGCGATGGGTCGCGGGTTCGTGCCGAAATCGATACGCGGCAACGTCGATACGCGCCTGCGCAAGCTCACCGAAGGAGAGGTGGGTGCGCTCGTCGTCGCGCTTGCGGGACTGAAGCGCCTCGGCAAGGAGGCGCGCGTCGTGCAGGTGTTCAGCCCGGAAGTGATGATGCCGGCGCCGGGGCAGGGCGCGCTCGCCGTGGAGTGTCGAGCGGGCGACAAGGAGATGCGCGCGGCGCTGGGTCAGATCGAGGAGCCGTCGGCGCGTCGCGCATACGAGGCGGAGCGCGCGTTCATGCTTGCGCTCGGCGGCGATTGCGCGCTGCCGCTGGGAGCGCTCGCCACGATCACCGGCGATTCATTGCGCTTGCGCGGGATGGTGGCGACGCCGGACGGCAGGCGCGTCTTGCGCGACGAAGCGAGCGGAGAGGACCCGATCGCGGTCGCGCAAGCGCTCGCGTCGCGCATGCGCGACGCGGGCGCGGCCGAGATCATGGCCGCCGCACGTGAACCGGCGTGAGTGCGCGGTCGTTACGCGGCGCCCGCGTTCTCGTGACTCGCTCGTCGGACCAGGCCTCACAACTCTCGCGCGCTTTGCGCAAGCTCGGCGCGACCGTTGTCGAAGCGCCGGCGATTCGCCTCGCTCCACCTCGCTCGTGGACCGCCGTCGACCGCGCGCTGCGTTCGCTCGATCGATTCGAATGGGTGGTGCTCACGAGCGCGAACGGCGTGCGCTTTCTCCTCGAACGAATGAGCCACTTGGGGGTCGGCGTGAGCGCGTTGCGCAAGGTGAAGATAGCGGCGGTCGGTCCCGGGACTGCGAGCGCCTTGCGGCGCGCGCGTATCCGGCCGGCGCTCGTCCCGGACACGTTCACGACGAAAGCTGTCGGCAAGGCGTTTCCGCGCGGGAGCGGGCACGTGCTGCTCGCGCGCGCGGATCGCACCGAGCCGGGTCTGGAGGAGACGCTGCGGAAGCGCGGGTGGTCGCCGCATCGCGTCGTGTTGTACCGCTTGCTTCGCGCGGAGCGTGCCGACCCGGCCGTCAAGAAGATGCTTTCCGATGGCGACATCGACGTCGCGACGTTCGCGAGCGGCGGAACCGTGCGTGCGTTCTCGAAGCTGTATCCGAAAGGCTTGCCGGTCTCGGTGCGCGTCGCCTGCATCGGCCCGATCACGGCGGGCGCCGCCCGCGATGCCGGCTACCGGGTGGACGCGGTGGCGTCCGAGCACACCATCTCCGGGCTCGCGATGGCGGCGGCGGAGGCGTGGGCTGCGCGCTAGTCTGACATTTGTGCCCGGGTTCCCGATCGACCGCCCGCGCCGGCTGCGTGCCACGCCGGCGCTGCGACGCATCGCGCGCGAGACCGTGCTGACGAAGGATCGCTTGATCGCGCCGTTGTTCGTGAAGGACGGCATCGACGAGCCGAATCCGATCGGGTCGATGCCGGGCGTGATGCAGCACACGCTGGACTCGCTGCGGCGCGAGGCGGAGGCGCTCGCGGACGCGGGCATCCCCGGCCTGGTGCTGTTCGGCATACCCGAGTCCAAGGATGCCCGTGGCTCGGGCGCCGATCGCGAGGACGGCGTGATCCAGCGCGCGCTTGCGAAGCTGCGCGCCGACCTCGGCGACCGCGTCGCGCTGGTCACCGACCTGTGTCTCGACGAGTACACCGATCACGGACACTGTGGCGTGCTCGATGCCGAAGGGCGCGTCGACAACGACGCGACGCTGGAGCGGTATCGTTCGATCGCCGTGTCGCAAGCGAGCGCGGGCGCCGACATGGTCGCGCCGAGCGGCATGATGGACGGGCAAGTGGGAGCGATCCGCAGCGCACTCGACGACGCGGGGCTGAGCGCGACGCCGATCATGGCCTACGCCGCGAAGTACGCGTCCGCGTTCTACGGACCGTTCCGCGACGCGGCGGAGTGCGCGCCGCGCTTCGGCGATCGCTCGACGTATCAAATGGATCCCGCAAATGCGCGCGAGGCGGTGCGCGAGGTGCGACTCGATCGCGCCGAGGGCGCCGACATCGTGATGGTCAAGCCCGCGCTGCCCTATCTCGACGTCGTGCGCGCCGTGCGTGACGCCGTGGACGTCCCGGTCGCCGCGTACAACGTGAGCGGAGAGTTCGCGATGCTGAAGGCCGCGGCGATGAACGGCTGGCTGGACGAGCGCAAGGCGATGCTGGAGATGCTCACGAGCATCGTGCGCGCGGGCGCATCCGTGGTCATCACGTACTCCGCGGGCGAAGCCGCGCGCGCGCTCGACGAGGCGTGAGCCGCTCCGAAGAGCTGTTCGAGCGCGCGCGCGGCGTAACCCCCGGCGGCGTCAACTCTCCCGTTCGCGCGTACGGAGCGGTCGGCGACACGCCGCGTTTCCTTGCGAAGGGAAAGGGCGCGTACGTCACCGACGCCGACGGAAACGAATACCTCGATTACGTCCAATCCTGGGGAGCGCTCATCCTCGGCCACGCGCACGAGCGCGTCGTGAACGCCGTGCGGGAAGCGGCGACACAGGGAACGTCGTTCGGCGCTCCCACCGAACGCGAGGTCGAGCTCGCCGAGCGCATCGTGAACCTCGTGCCGAGCATCGACAAGGTACGTCTCGTGTCCAGCGGCACCGAGGCCACGATGACCGCGATACGGCTCGCGCGGGGCTTCACCGGACGCGATCGCGTCGTGAAGTTCGCCGGCTGCTACCACGGCCACTCCGACGCGCTGCTCGCGAAAGCGGGCTCGGGCGTGGCGACCTTCGGCCTCCCCGATTCTCCCGGCGTGCCGCAGGCCGCGACCGCCGCGACGATCGTCGTGCCGTTCAACGATCTCGATGCGGTGGGCGACGCAATGACAAAGGGAGACGTCGCGTGCGTGATCGTCGAGCCGGTCGCGGTGAACATGGGCGTGGTGCCGCCCGCCGACGGTTTCCTCCAAGGATTGCGCGCGTTGTGCGACCGGCACCAAGCGTTGCTCGTCTTCGACGAAGTCATCACCGGGTTCCGTCTCGCGCTCGGCGGCGCACAGCAACTCTTCGAGATCACGTCCGACCTCACGTGCCTCGGCAAGGTCGTCGGCGGAGGGCTGCCGCTCGCGGCGTTCGGCGGCCGCGGCGACGTGATGGACCACCTCGCGCCCGAAGGTCCCGTGTACCAAGCCGGCACGCTCAGCGGAAACCCGCTCGCGACCGCCGCCGGCATCGCCGTGCTCGACGCGCTCCAAGAAGATCAGCCCTATCGAGAGCTCGAACGCAAAGCGATCGCGCTGGCGGATGCGATCGAGCAAGCGGCAAAGAAGAACAGCGTGCCGCTGTGCGTGAACAGGGCCGGCTCGATCTTCAGCGCGTTCTTCCGCGAAGGCCCTGTGACCAATTACGACGACGCGCGCGGCCAGGACACCAAGGCGTTCGCGCGCTTCTTCCACGAGATGGCGCGCCGCGGCGTGCTGCTTCCGCCAAGCGCCTTCGAGGGCTGGTTTCTCTCCACCGCGCACAGCGACGACGACGTCGCACGAACGATCGCCGCCGCGCAAGAATCATTCGCGGCGATCGTCTAGGCGGGAGGGGTCTCGAAGCCGCACCGAGGACCGCGCGCTCGCGCCAGACGAGAATCGAGCGTCGTGAGCCGCGCCCCGAGCGCTTCGGCGAGCGCGACGTAGCCGCTAGGCCGGCGAGCCTTGCAATAGCCGCTCGCGTTTCTCCATCCGGGACAACGCGAACAGGTGCGCGGAGAACAACACGATGGACACACCGAGGCTGATCGCGGCCCAGTAGAAGATCTGGCCCTTGTCGCGATAGGCGAAGACGGTCGTCTCCGGGTGCTTGTCGGTCGCGGGAATGGTGACGCCGGCGATGACGTGGCCGCCGTCCTCGTTGAAGTACACCTGCGCGAACTTCACCGCTCGCTCTTCGGGGGTCGCTGCCGTTTGCGACGTGCGGAAATCCCAGTCGTCGGGCTCGGTCGCCCCGGTGCCTTGGCTCGCGGCGCGCAGCGCGAGCGCCTCCTCCCAGACCGGGCGGATGTTGCCGACCTCTCCGCCCGAGTCGATGCCGCCGCCGTACGTCCTTCCGGCCTTGTCCCAACCCGATGGGAACTGCTTCACGGACTGGAAGTCCTGCGCCTGCTCGGACGTCGCGAGGAACGGCACCCACGCGGGCTCGCGACCGCGGGGGCCG
>JBIOWR010000217.1:0-3872 GCA_044868775.1 Actinomycetota bacterium | reverse complement strand
AGGTAGTCGGTGCGCGCGGTCCCGATCTCGCGCGTCTCCATCCCGGTGTAGCGGCTGACGCCGTGCGTTGCGTGCACGACGAGATCGCCGGGCTCCAATTCGAGCGTGATCGTGTGACGCCGCGCGGATCGCGGCTGGCGGTGCGGGCGCCGCTTGCCGAACAGGTCGTTCTCGCCGACGAGCGCGAGACCGACGGCCTCGCTCGCGAAGCCTTCTTCGATCGGAGCGACCGCGACGGTTCCGCGCGCAGGTTGCAGTGGAGAGCCGTCGAAGTTCGGGAGGAACAGCTCGTGCCCGGCGAAGATCTCGCGAATGCGATCGGCCGCGCCCGCCGACTCCGCCGCGACGACGACGCGAAAGCCTTCGGCGAGCATCCGGCGCACGTCCGTTGCGATCGCTGCGACGTCGCCGCGGTGATGATCCCACGTGAGAGCGGCGATCTCGGCGTTCGCCTCGCCCCGAAACGAGGTCAGCGCCGCGGGAGATTCGCCCAGCGCGCGCTCGAGCGACGCGTACGTTCCCTCGGCCGGCGCGCTCGCGCCCTCAGCCGCCGTACCCCAACCGGCGGCGCGCAGCTCGTCGACCTCCCGGATCATCTCCTCGGCGCGATCGCGCGTGCGCTTCGGATCGACGACGATCACGCGACACGACTCCGGCAGCATCTCGCGAAGGATCGGCGGGTCGTCGAACAGCACTTCGAGCAACGCTTCCATGCCTTCGAACGCCATGCCTTCGGCGATGCGCGTGAGGTCCGACGTGAGATCGGTTCGGGTGCGCTGCGCCGCGAGAGCGCGCCCGCGCACCTCGTCGTTCGGCATCAGCTCGCGACATGGATACAGCGTCACGGTCTCTATCGGTTCGAGCGACCGCTGCGACGCAACGGCGAACGTGCGCACCGACTCGACCTCGTCGCCCCAGAACTCGACGCGCACCGGATGGTCTTCCGTTGGAGAAAACACGTCCACGATCCCGCCGCGTACCGCGAACTCTCCGCGGCTCGTCACGGTGTCCGATCGCCGGTACTGGAACCCCGCGAGCTGCCGTACGAGATGCTCGAGCGAGACCTCGGCGCCGCGCCGTATCGCGACCGGCTCGATGCGATCCGTCGCCGGCACCATGTGCTGGATCGCCGCGCGCACCGGAGCGACGACGATCGACGGCGGCTCGTTCGAGCGCAACAGATGCAGCGCGCGTATCCGTCGCGCCACCGTTTCTGCACGCGGAGAGAGCTTCTCGTGCGGGAGCGTCTCCCACGCCGGGAACGCGACCACGTCGCGCGTCCACGCGCTCAGCTCCGCTGCGAGCTTGTCCGCGTCGCGCGACCCCGGCACGACGACGAGCCACGGGCCGGGCTCGCGCTCCGCGAGCGCGGCGAGCATCGACGCGCGCATCGGCGCCGGCGCCATCACGGACTCGCCCGCCAGCAACGCGCCCGCCGCATCCGCGAACGCCGGCGACGCGTGATACGCCTCGAGGATCGGTTGCAGGATCATCGTTTCTCCAACTCGGGCACGCTGAACGAGGCCCGAATCGCGCCGACCCGGGCCTTGGCGGTCAGTCTATCCCGGCGCGGCTAGCGCGGTTCGACGATCTCTAGACCGCGGAAATACGTGCGGTAGAACCCGCGATCGCGCGTCAGCAACCGCTCGGCTTGCGTCTTCGCATGGGCGCCGATGAGAAAGTCGGCCACCATCAGCGCACGGCTTCCGCCGCGACGCCGGTACGACCTCCACGCCTCGCCGGCGGCAAGGGCCGCGCCCGGCGACAACGCCGAGAACGTCAAACCCAGGTTTCCAAGCGCGCGTGCGGCCTTGTCTCCCGACGAGAACGCCGCCGCAATCTCCGCCCAGACGATGTCGCACGCGACGAGCGATCCCTCGTCGGAGCAACGGTGGAGCGCGCGCCGGGATGCCGGGCCGTGCTCGTCGTCGGCGCCGAAGACATCGAGCAGCACGCTCGTATCGACCGCGGTGATCAAGCCTCGTAGTCGCCGCGAAGCTCCGCGACGAAGTCGTCGGTCGACCCGGGAAGGTCGAGGATGCCGTATACCGCATCCACGGGATCGCGTTGCCGGGCCTTCCGAGCGACGAGACGCCCGTGCTCCTCCTCGAAGTCGAGAACCTCGCCCGGCTTGATCCCCAGCCGGTCGCGCAGAGGCTTCGGGATCGTCACTTGGCCGCGTTCTCCAACCACGCTTTTCATACTTCAAGAATATGATTTCATACTCGCCTGGTCAACCATACCGCGCGCTCAGCCGGCGAGCTTGTCGAAGACGCGCTGGAACGTCTTCGCGAGCGGTTTGCCGCGCATCAGGGCGATGAGCGCGACGACGATCTTGCCGCCGGGGGTGAGGCCGACGCGCTCCCAGGTGAGGTGCACGGTGCTGCCGCCGCCGGGCGCCGGGGACACGCGCACCACCAAGCCGAGGCCGGCTTGGAACGTGTCGCTCTCTTGCACGGTCCAGCGAACGACGTTCGGCTCGGACCAGTCGTAGCGCTCGACCGCCCACACGGGGAACGGCTTTCCGGTTCCTTCGCGCACGAGCGCGTGCGTCTCGCCGACCTCCAGAACGCGGTATTGGGAGCGGTCGAGATACGGCCATACGTCCGGGCGGCGGTCGGAGAAGTCGGTGAGGGCGGCGACCACGCCGGTAGGCGAAAGCTTCGTTGTGAATTCCATCTCGACGCACGCCATGTCCTACGCACCTCCTAGTTGAATTGATTCTGGGCTTCGGCGACCCCGAGGCGCACGACGACGAGCGCCGCATCGACGGCGCGTTCGACGACCATCTCGATCTCTTCGCGCTCGCGCTTCGGGAACGGAGACAGCACGTAGTCGGCCGGATCCTGCCGGCCCGGCGGGCGCCCAACGCCGATGCGCACGCGCACGAAGTCGGGGCCGATCGCCGAGACGATCGACTTCAGCCCGTTGTGGCCGGCGGTGCCGCCGCCGATGCGGACGCGCAGCTTCGCAAACTCCAATTCGATCTCGTCGTAGATGACGATGGACTGCGAGGCCGGGACATCGTAGTACCGCGACAGCGACGCCAAAGAGCGGCCGCTCTCGTTGACGTAGGTCTGCGGCTTCGCGAGCACGAGGCGCGCGTCGCCGTCGCGCGCATCCGCGACGAGCGCGCCGTGCTTCGAGGAGCGCTTGAACGTCGCGCCCAACCGCCCGCCGAGGATATCCAGCGCGACGAAGCCGACGTTGTGGCGCGTCGCGGCGTACTCGGGTCCGGGGTTTCCGAGACCGGCGACCAGCCAGACGCCCTCCGCCATGCGGCGGGCGGCCTACTCGGCTTCCGGCGCTTCCGCCGCTTCGCCCTCCGCAGCCGCTTCGCCCTCGGCGGCAAGCTCGCCCTCGATCGGGACGGGCACGGCCTCTTCCGGCTTCTGCGGCACGACCACGCTGAGCACGATCTCCTCGGGATCGGTGAGCACCTTGACGCCCTCGACCGCCACGAGGTCGGACACGTGCAGCGTGGTGCCGATCGCCGATGACGAGACGTCCGCGATGATGCGGTCGGGCACGGCGCCGGGCAGGCACTCCACCGAGACGTTCCAGAGGTGGTGCTCGATGACGCCGCCTTCCTTGACACCCGGCGACTCGCCCTCGATGTGGATCGGCACGTCGACGTGGATGGCCTGGTCGCGGTTGATCCGCATGAAGTCCACGTGGATGTACGCGCCGCGGAGCGGGTCGCGCTGCACGTCGCGGGCGAGCGTGAGCAACGTCTCGCCGTTCACCTGGAGGTCGATCAGCACGTTACGGCCCGCCTCGGTGTGCAGGGCGTGGCCGAGTGCTCGCGCGTCCACCGCGATGGTCTTCGGCTCGGTTCCCGCTCCGTAGAGCGTGGCGGGAACCCTTCCGGC
>JBIOWR010000216.1:0-12350 GCA_044868775.1 Actinomycetota bacterium | reverse complement strand
GCCGACGTCGGCGCCGACCTCGTCGGCAAGATCGAGCAGGGGATCCCCGAGGACGATCCGCGCAACGCCGCCGTGATCGCCGACAACGTCGGCGACAACGTCGGCGATTGCGCGGGGATGGCCGCCGACCTCTTCGAGTCCTACGAGGTGACTCTCGTCGCGTCGCTGATCCTCGGCGCGGCCGCGTTCACCGGCTCCGAGGTAGGCGCGATCGCGGGCGTGATGTTCCCGCTGTTCGTCCGCGCGGTCGGCGTGATCACCTCGATCGTCGGCATCCTCGCCGTCACGCCGCGCAGCGAGACCGAGCACGGCATGAAGGCGATCAACCGCGGCTTCTTCCTGTCGGCCATCGTGTCGGCGATCGCGGTGTTCTTCGTCGCGCGGTGGTACGTGGACGACTTGCGCGTGTTCTGGGCCGTGCTGTTCGGGCTGATCCTCGCCAGCGTGATCCAAGTCTTGACCGAGCACTACACGTCCACGACGCGCGCGCCGGTGAAGGAGGTCGCCGACTCGGCGCTGACCGGCCCTGCGACGACGGTGCTCTCCGGTTTTTCGGTCGGCATGGAGTCGACGGTATGGTCGCTGCTCGCGATCGGGGCCGCGATGCTCGGCTCCTTCTTCCTCGGCAACACGCTCGCCGAGCGGCTCTACTTCATCTCGTTGATGGGCATGGGCATGCTCACGACCGTGGGCGTCATCGTGTCGATGGACACCTACGGACCGGTGTCGGACAACGCGCAGGGAATCGCGGAGATGTCCGGGGAGTTCGAGGGCCGTCCCGCCGAGATCCTCCAGTCGCTCGACGCGGTCGGCAACTCCACGAAGGCGATCACGAAGGGAATGGCCATCGCGACGGCCGTGATCGCGGCCACGTCGCTGTTCGGCTCGTTCCGCGAGATCCTCATCGGAGAAGGTTTCGATTTCCAAGGCTTGCGCGTGGACCGGCCCGACGTCCTCGTCGGCCTGCTCGTGGGCGGATCGGTGGCGTTCCTGTTCGCAGCGCTCGCGATTCGCGCCGTGGGACGTGCGGCGGGACAGGTCGTGGTCGAGGTGCGCAACCAGTTCCGCGAGCACCCCGGCATCATGGATTACAGCGAGAAGCCGGACTACGCGCGCGTCGTGGACATCTGCACCAAGACGTCGCTGCGCGAGCTGATGACGCCGGGCCTGCTCGCCGTCTTGGCGCCGATCATCGTCGGGTTCGGGCTCAAGGCCGAGGCGCTCGGCGCGTACCTCGCCGGCGTCATCCTCAGCGGGCAGCTGCTCGCGGTCATGCTCTCGAACGCCGGCGGCGCGTGGGACAACGCGAAGAAGCTCGTGGAGGAGGGCGTGCACGGCGGCAAGGGATCGGAGGCGCACAAGGCCACGGTCATCGGCGACACGGTCGGGGACCCGTTCAAGGACACCGCCGGTCCCGCGCTGAACCCGCTCATCAAGGTGATGAACCTCGTCGCGTTGTTGATCGCGCCGCTCGTCGTGCGCTACGCGGACTCGATCGGCGTGCGCCTGTTCGTGACGGTGCTCGCCGCCGCGATCCTCGGCGTCGCGATCACCGTGTCGAAGAAGCGTAAAGGCGTGCTGACGGCGTCCCCGTCGCCAGAGCCGGTCCGGAGGTAGCGCCGCCACTTCGCGCGGCGCCGACACGCGCATGGGCTGGGTGCAGCGAACGCTTCACCGGCTGCGGACCGAAGCGGAGACGCATCGCCTCGCGTCGGTTCGCGATTGGTGCGAGCTCCAGACCGGCGTGACGCTCGTCAAGGACGCCCAGCCGCGCAGCGTCGTGCGGGTCGGCGGCGTGGTCGACGCGTTGCGCGTGCGGCCGCGCGCGGGCGTGCCGCAGATCGAGGCGCAGCTGTCCGACGGCACCGGGTCGGTGACCGCGATCTGGCTCGGCCGTCGCGCGATCCCCGGCCTCGCGCTCGGCGTGCGCATGATCATCGAAGGCCGCCTCGCGAACCACACAGGCAACCTCCAGATCCTCAACCCCACGTTCGAGTTCGGCCACCGCCCCGGCAGCGAGTTCTAACCCGCGTCATCCCTGTGCACCGCCCGGCGGAACCCACTTCCGTTGCGAGCCGGGCTCATCCAGTGAGCTCACCAATGCACATGAAGGCTCGTTTTTGAATCCGCATCACGAGCAACGACACGTCCCCTGCCGGCGAACGCGACCTTAACGGCCGAGCAACGTGGCCTTGAGATCCGCGCGCGAGGAAGGCGTCGACAGCGCCATCACCTCGTCGCCGGCCATGAGCGGGGTCTCGGGCTCGGCGATCACGACGTGGCCCGCCCGCACGATCGCAACGATCGCGGCGTCGTGCGGCAAGCGGAGGTCGTACACGTGCTGGCCTACGATCGGGGAGTCCTCCGGCAACTTGATCTCCACGAACTCCACCTGGCCGCGTTCGAGCTTGAACAACGGGATCACGTCGCCGACGGACACTTCCTCCTCGACGAGCGACGCGAGGATGTGCGGCGGGCTCACCGACACGTCCACTCCCCACATCTCGTTGAACATCCACTCGTTCTTGGGATGGTTCACGCGACCCATCACGCGCGGCACGGCGAACTCCTGCTTGCCGAGCAGCGAGATCACGAGGTTGTCCTCGTCGTCGCCGGTCGCGGCGACCAGCACGTCGGCGCTCGCGAGGTCCGCTTGCTCGAGCACCCACGGCTCGCATCCGTCGCCGTGCAGCCACGTGGCTTTCGAATGCTCCTTGCCGCGGCCGTACACGTCGATGTCCTGCTCGATGACGACGACGTCGTGACCGCGCTCGACGAGGTCCTCCGCGAGGAAGCGTCCGAGGTTTCCTCCT
The DNA here is from genome assembly GCA_044868775.1 of Actinomycetota bacterium. Taxonomy (GTDB): domain Bacteria; phylum Actinomycetota; class AC-67; order AC-67; family AC-67; genus JBIOWR01. The sequence goes on along the minus strand of JBIOWR010000216.1, from coordinate 9,537 downwards.
CCGGCGACGACGACGCGCATGCTCAGTGCTCCTCGGGCATCGCGGCGAGCTTCTCGCGCAGCAGCGGGATGCCTTCGCGGCGGATGACGACGTGCGCGACGTCCCCGGTCTGGAAGGTCGTCTTCTCGTTCGGGATCGTGGGCGAGCCCATGCGGTCGACGGCGACGACGTGCGCCTGCTCCGGCTCGTTGAGGAAGGCTGCCGGACGGCCGGCGAGGTTTGCCGGGACGTCGATGCGCAGCAGCATCATCTCACCGGTGCCGAACGCGAGCTCCGCGTGCTCGAACCCGTGGAACAGCAAGTCGTAGATCTGGCCCGACGTCCACTGCACGGACGCGACCGTCGGGATACCGAGCCGGCGGTAGATCTCCGCGCGCCGCGGGTCGTAGATGCGCGCGACGACCTTCTCCACGTTATACGCCTCGCGCGCGACGCGCGCGCTCACGATGTTGGAGTTGTCGCCGTTGGTCACAGCGAAGAACGCGCCGGCCTCCTTGATGCCGGCGGCCTCCAGGATCTCGCGGTCGAACACGAGCCCGATGAACGTCCGTCCCTCGAAGTCGGGCGGAAGCCGCTCGAACGCGCGGGGGTTCTTGTCGATGACCGACACGGTGTGTCCCTGACGCGTGAGCGAAAGCGTCATGGCGGCGCCGACCCGCCCGCACCCCGCAATGACCGCATGCATGGCCGCAAGCCTAACGCGGCGGCGTGGCCGCGCAAATCGACCCGCTCAGTCGAAGTGGTACGGCACGCTCGTCAGCACGACGTTGGGCTCGTACAGGAGCGCGGCCTTGATGCGCAAGGCCGTCTGGTTGTGGAGGAATTGGTGCCACCAGCTGTTCACGACGAACTCCGGAAGCACGACCGTGACGGTCGCGCCGGGGTTCTCCGCGAGCTGCCGCCGCACGAATCGCACGAGCGGCTTCACCACTTCGCGGAACGGAGACTCCAGTATCTCCAGCGGCGTGTCGGGCACCGCGTCGACCCAGGCGTTGATGATCTGCTCGGTCTCGCGCGCGTCGAGGGCGAACGTCACGCCGCGCAAGTCGCTGGGGTTGATCGCTTCGGCGTACGCGACGGCGTGCAGGCTCGCGTTGTGCACGGCCGAGACGAGCACGACGGCGATGTTCTGCGTAGGCGTCTCCGGGCGGCGAATCTCGCCGACGCCCGCGATCTTCGATCGTTCTTGTGGGATGTCGGTGACGACGACGCGCGGCTCGAACAGCAAGCTCGCCTTCAGCAACAGCATCTTGCGCTGGCGCAGCAGCCGCAACGGCCCCTTTCCGGGAAGCGTCTCGGGGATGATCACGGTGATCACCTCGGTCGGCGATATGTCGCACTCCCGAATGAACCCGCGCAGCGCGTCGCTGAGGTCCTTGTCGTCGGGCACCACGTGCAGCGGGAACCGGATCTGCATGCTCTCCCATTCGCGTTGCAGCATCCCGCCGGTTTCCCTGCCGATGTGCACGGCGCGAATGCTCGACGGGCGCAACGAGAGCGCGTAGCCGATGCCGCGCAACGTAGCCGTCGACAGGTCTTGCGCGAGCAGCACGACGCTCGTGCCGGTGATCACGTCGGGTTTTCGATGCGGCAGCCGTAGCTGCCGCCCGACTTCCCCGTAGTGCCGGTTCACGGTCTTGAGCGCGAGCACGAGCACGGGGATCGACGCGACGACGATGTACGCGCCGTGGAGGAACTTCGTGGCCGTGACGATGATGAGGACGACGAAGGTCACCGTCGCGCCGACGCCGCTCACGAGCGCGCTTCGTTGCCAGCCCGGCTCTTTCGTCTTTGCGAAGCGCCGCACCATGCCGGCCTGCGACAAGGTGAAGCTCGTGAACACTCCGACGACGTACAGCTGGATCAGCCGCGTCACTTGCGCGTCGAACACCACGACGAGAAGCGACGCCATGAGCGCGAGCATGATGACGCCGTTGGAGAACACGAGCCGGTCGCCGCGGTTCAGGAACTGCCGCGGCATGTAACGATCGCGCGCGAGTATCGACGACAGCCGCGGAAAGTCCTGATACGCGGTGTTCGCCGCGAGGATCAAGATGAGCGCGGTGGCCGCCTGCACGAGGAAGAACAGGAAGCCGCCGCCGAACACCGTCTCCGCGATCTGCGCGACGATCGTCTTGTGGTGGACTCCTTGCTGGACCATGTGCTCGGTGATCGGCCGCACGTGCAAGCGCGTGGCGAGGAACGAGATGCCGCTGAACATCGAGATCGTCAGCACGCCGAGCACGCCGAGCGTCTTGGCGGCGTTCGCGGCTTGCGGCCGCCGGAACGCGGCGACGCCGTCGGCGATCGCCTCGACGCCCGTGAGCGCCGTGGCGCCGGACGAGAACGCGCGAAGCAAGAGGAAGATCGTGAGCGCGTGCTCGGGCTCGATCTGGAGGTTCGCCGTCTCGGCGGTCGGGCATCCGGCGGCGCAGCGGACCAGCCCGGTGACGATCGTCGTGAAGACGAGGACGATGAACGCATAGGTGGGGACGGCGAAGATCGTGCCCGACTCCTTCACGCCGCGCAGGTTCATGACGGTGATCACGAGGATGAACACGAGCGCGAGCGCGACGCGGTTGTCTTCGAGACCCGGCGCGGCGGAGGTGATCGCGGCCGCGCCGGCGACCACGCTCACCGAGACCGTCAGCACGTAGTCGACGAGGAGCGCCGCAGCGGCGACCAGCCCGGGGATCTCTCCCAGGTTCGAACGGCTGACGATGTACGAGCCGCCGCCTTGCGGATACGCGCGCACCGTCTGGCGGTACGAGAAGATCACGATCGCCAGCAGCGCGCAGATCGCGAACGTGATCGGCATCACCTTGGTGAACTGGCCGGTGCCGGCGAGCACGAGGACGAGCATCATCTCCTCGGTCGCATAGGCGTTCGACGAGAGCGCGTCCGACGCGAACACCGGCAGCGCGATGCGCTTGCGCAACAGCTGGTGGCCGGCTTCCTCGCTTGCGAGCGGACGCCCGAGGAGGATGCGCTTGATCGTCTGAGGCATAGGGGCTCACGGTATCATCGCGCGCAGAAGGGGGTGAACGCTCGTGCGTTCGTTCACCGAGTACCTGACGTTCGACACCGACGACCGCCGCGCGTACCTCAACATCACCGGCAAGGTGGCCGGCGCCCTCGAACGCAGCGGCATCGCCGAAGGGCTGTGCCTCGTGTCGAGCATGCACATCACCGCGGGCGTGTTCGTGAACGACGACGAGCCCGGCTTCCGCAAGGACCTCACCCGGTTGCTCGACCGCCTCGCGCCGGAGGGCGAGGACTACGAGCACCACAAGACCGGCGAGGACAACGGCGAGGCGCACCTGCGCAACGTCCTGGTCGGGCACCAGGTGACGCTGCCGGTCACCGGTGGCCGTCTCGATCTGGGGCCGTGGGAGCAGGTCTTCTACGCGGAGTTCGACGGGCAGCGGCGAAAGCGCGTCGTCGTCAAGATCATCGGGGAGTGAGGACATGAACCGCGAGCAAGCGCTCGACCTGGTCCGCACCAAGACCGAGAAGCCGATCACCCAACGCCATCTCATCTCCGTGGAGGGCGTGATGCGCCGGCTCGCCCGCCACTTCGGTGAGGACGAGGACCTTTGGGCGCTCACCGGCCTGTTCCACGATCTCGACCAGGATCAGACCGCAGACGACGCCGAGCGGCACGCGCGCCTCGCCGCCGAATGGCTGCGCGAGGCGGACGCGCCCGAGGTCGTGATCAACGGCGTGCTGGCGCACGCGCACTCCGAGTACCGGAGCGACCTGATGTCGCGCTCGATCGTGCAGGCGGACGCGCTCGCGGGCCTGCTCGTGGCCGCCGCGCTGCCGCGACCGGAGAAGGCCGCGGGCATGAAGGTCTCCAGCGTGAAGAAGAAGTTGAAGGAGAAGTCGTTCGCGCCGGGCGTGAACCGCGACGAGATCCACGCGTGCTCCGAGATCGGCCTGGAGCTGGATCAGTTCATCGAGCTCGGCATCGAGGGCTTGCAACTGGTCGCCGGCGACATCGGGCTGTAGCGGATGGGCCGGCGGCTCGCGCTTTCCGTGCTCGCCGCCGCATTTGTCGTTGCGCCTGCGCCGGCCGTGGCGCAACCTGCCGACCCGCGCGTCACCCTCGTCGCCGTGAGCCTTCAGCGCGACGGCGCGTATCGCCTCCTCGAGCGGGAGGGCGGCGCGATCGGCCTCGGCTTGTATCCGGATTCGCGCGCGGCGTCGCGGTTCTTCGACGAGGTGGCCGCCGGCGCGCCCCGTGCGCGAGCGGGGCTGTCGTCGCCGCTTGCGGGCAAGCGGTGCGCGCTCGGCGACCTGCTCGCGAGTCGCGGCGCGCTTCCACGCCTCGACACCGTGGGAGCGTCGCCGGGCGTCGGCGAGGCGCTCGAACGCATGTTTTGCACGACGCAGCCGCGCGATGCGTCGCGCGTGCACCTGGCGGTCGCGTTCCCACGGGTTCCGCCCGGCCCGATCGCGCGACCGACGCTCGTGTTCGGGTTGTCGCCCGCCACGCCGCTCGTCGTCGGCGTGATCGGCCGGGGGCGCGGCGTGCTCGACGGTGGCGTCGCCCGGCGGCCGCAGATCGTCACGCCGTACGACGTCGCGGCCACGGTCCTCGACATGCTCGGCATCGACGTGCCCGCCGAGGGATTCACCGGACGCGCGCTGCGCGTGAAGCCGTCGCGCGATCCGCTCGCCGCCACCGGGTCGCTCGCAACCAGGCTCGTGCGGGATGCGGATTACGGGCCGGCCGTAGCCGCAGCGACGATCGGCGTGCTGTTCGGTGGAGGCATCGCGCTTCCGATCGTGTTGTTGCTGCTGTGGCGTCGGGGCGAGCGGTGGGCGCTTCGCGCCGCGCGCGGCGCGGCAACGGCAGTGACCGGATACGTGGCAAGCCTGTTCGTGCCGACCTCCAATGCAGGACTGCGCTCGATCCCAATCGTCGCCGCGTTCGTGCTCGGCGCGCTCATGCCGCTCGACGATGCGCGCAGGTGCACGCGACAGATCGGTGTGCTGCTCGGGATCTCTTCGACGTTGATCGCCGTCGTCACGGTCGCCGCCGCGCTCAACCCCGGCGGCGAGCCCGCGCTCTCGCTGTACGGCAACCCGCTCGTGTCGTGGCGCTTGTACGGGCTGCGCAACCACCTCACGTCGATGCTCGCGATGGGCGTGCTCACTGCGCTCGCCGTCGCTCCCGAGGTACCCAACCCGAAGGCGATCGCGCTCGCCGGTGCGCTCGGCGTGTTCGTCGTGGGAGCATCCTTTCTCGGCGCCAACTTCGTCGCGGTGCTCACGCTCGCGTTCGGCGCCGCGCTCGTGACGTACGTCGTCGCGAAGCGACACGTGACGATCTCAGGCGTCGTCGTGAGCGGGGCGCTCGCCGTGCTGGCGTTCGCGCTCGCGCTCCTCGCGGATGCGGGGTCGCCTGCGAGCCACGGCGGTCAAGCCGTGCAGCGCGTGCGCTCGGGCGGGCTCGACGCCGCGATCGACTTCGTGCGCATCCGCTGGCGCCTCAACGTCGGCCTCATCGGTGATATCTCGGGAGGCTGGGTGTGGACCGCGCTGCTCGTCGCCGGGCTCGTGTGCGTGGTCGTGTGGTGCCTGCGGGACGAGACGCTCGGCACCGGCGCGCGCGCCGCGATGCTCGGCGGCTCGGCCTCCGCGCTCGCGGCGATCTTCATGGAGGACACGGGATTGCTCGCCGGCGGCGTGATCGCGCTCGCGCCGGGTCTCGTCGCGGCAACCGTGATCGCCGAGCGCGCGCTCAGGCCCGCGCGCGCCGGCGCCGCCGCGTCCGAACGTACTCCACGAACGGAGGGATGACCGACAGCACCACGATCCCAACGACGACCAGCTCGAAGTTCTTGCTCACCGCGCGCAGGCCTCCGAACCAGAAGCCGAGCATCACGATCGACACGACCCACAGCACCGCTCCGGCGACGTTGAACACAAGGAAGCGCGCGTAGCTCATGCTCCCGACGCCTGCTACGAACGGAGCGAACGTGCGGATGATCGGCAGGAATCGCGCGATGACGATCGTCTTTCCTCCGTACTTCTCGAAGAACGCGTGCGTGCGCTCGAGGTATTCGCGCTTGAACCACCGGCTTTGCCGCTCTTCGCGAAATACCTTCGGCCCCACGTAGTTGCCGATCTGATAGTTCGCGGAGTCGCCGGCGATCGCGGCCACGAGCAACACGACGATCACGGCGACCACGTTCAAGCGTCCGTCTCCCGCGAGCGCGCCGGCCACGAACAGCAGCGAATCTCCCGGCAAGAACGGCGTCACGACCAGCCCGGTCTCGCAGAAAACGATCACGAAAACGATGAGGTACACCCAGAGCCCGTAGCTCTCCACGAGCATCTTCAGCTTGTCGTCGAGGTGCAGCAGCCAATCGGTGACGCTCGCGAGAATCTCCATTGCGTTCCTCGGTCGGATGGGCGCCAAGTGTAACGGGGAAACCCCAGGTCAGCCGCCCTCGCGGTTGACACGGACCCGTTGCGGCGCTACAAGCGTTGCCCCGTGGCAGCTTCCAAGCCTCTCGTCATCGTCGAGTCGCCCGCCAAAGCCAAGACCATCGCAGGCTTTCTGGGCGGCGATTTCGTCGTGGAATCGTCGATTGGGCACATACGCGACCTTCCGCAGAACGCGGCGGAGATCCCGGAGGCGTACCGCAGCCAGGCGTGGAGCAGGCTCGGCGTCGACATCGAAAACGGCTTCAAGCCGCTGTACGTCGTGCCCAAGGACAAGAAGCCGCACGTCTCCAAGCTCAAGCAAGCGCTGAAGAACGCGAGCGAGCTCTATCTCGCGACCGACGAGGATCGCGAAGGCGAATCCATCGCGTGGCACTTGCTCGAGGTGCTGTCCCCGCGCATCCCGGTGAAGCGCATGGTGTTCCACGAGATCACGCGCCGCGCGATCCAGGAGGCGATCGACAACTGGCGCGACCTCGATCGCAAGCTCGTCGACGCGCAAGAGGCGCGGCGCGTGCTCGACCGGCTGTACGGCTACGAGCTGTCTCCGGTGCTCTGGAAGAAGGTCATGCCGAAGCTGTCGGCCGGGCGCGTGCAAAGCGTCGCGACGCGCCTGCTCGTCGAGCGCGAGCGAGCGCGCATGCGGTTTCGCTCCGCGTCGTACTGGGACATTGAAGCGGTGCTCGCCGACAAGGGCGCGTCGTTTCCGGCGACGCTCGTGCAGCTCGGGGGCAAGCGGCTCGCGACCGGCAAGGACTTCAACGAACGAGGAGAGCTGGCGCGCAAGGACGCCGTCGTGCTCGACGAGGCCGGCGCGCATGGGCTCGCCGAGCGCTTGCGCGACGCGCCGTTCGCGGTGCGATCCGTCGAGGAGAAGCCGTTCCGCCGCTCGCCGTACGCGCCGTTCATGACGTCGACGCTGCAGCAAGAGGCATCGCGGAAGCTGCGCTTCTCCGCGAAGCGCACCATGCAGGTCGCGCAGCGCTTGTACGAGAACGGCTACATCACGTATATGCGAACCGACTCCACGACGCTTTCCGAGCAAGCGCTCGTAGCCGCGCGCCAGCAGGCGACGGAGCTGTACGGCAAGGAGTACGTGCCCGACGCGCCGCGCCGCTACGAGAAGAAGGTCAAGAATGCGCAAGAGGCGCACGAGGCGATCCGGCCCGCGGGCGACACCTTCCGGCTGCCCGACGACGTCAAGCGCGAGCTTTCGAACGACGAAGCGCGCCTGTACGACCTCATCTGGAAGCGCACGATCGCATCGCAGATGGCCGACGCGCGCGGACAGAGCGTGCAGGTGCGCATCGGCGCGATGACGAGCGAAGGCGACGACGCGGAGTTTGCCGCGTCGGGCAAGGTGATCACGTTCCCCGGGTTCTGGCGCGCGTACGTCGAGGGCGCCGACGATCCCGACGCGGAGCTGGAAGACAGGGAGGTGCGGCTGCCGCCGATCGGCGAAGGCGACGCGCTCGACGTCGTCGAGCTCACGCCGGCCGATCACAGGACGAAGCCGCCGGACCGCTTCACGGAAGCAAGTCTCGTGAAGGCGATGGAGGAGATGGGCGTCGGCCGCCCGTCGACGTACGCGTCGATCATCGGCACGATCCTCGATCGCGGATACGCGTGGACCAAGGGGCAGGCGCTGGTCCCGTCCTTCACCGCGTTCGCCGTCGTCGGGCTGCTCGAACAGCACTTCACCCATCTCGTCGACTACGAGTTCACCGCGCGCATGGAGGACGACCTCGACCAGATCGCGAGCGGCGAGCAGGAATCGCAACCGTGGCTGTCGCGCTTCTACTTTGGCAACGGCGATTCCGGGTTGCACGACATGGTGCACTCGCGTCTCGGCGAGATCGACGCGCGCGAGGTCAACGAGATCGAGATCGGCGCCGACCCGGACGGCGTGCCGATCGTGGTGCGCGTCGGCCGGTACGGTCCGTACGTCCAGCGCGGAGAGGATCGTGCGTCGATCGCGGACGACGTCCCGCCCGACGAGCTGTCCGTGGAGAAAGCGCTGGAGCTGCTGCACGCGCCGAGCGGCGACCGCACGCTCGGCGCCGATCCCGCGACCGGGCTTCCGGTGATCGCGCGCGCCGGGCGCTACGGCCCGTACGTGCAGCTCGGCGAGCCCGAGGGCAAGGAAAGGCCCAAGACCGCGTCGCTGTTCAAGAACATGGCGCTCGACGACATCACGCTGGAACAAGCGCTGGAGCTGCTGCAGCTACCGCGCGTCGTGGGCGCCGATCCCGCCGACGGCCAGGAGATCGTCGCGCAGAACGGCCGCTACGGTCCCTACATCTCCAAGGGAAAGGACACGCGCAGCCTCGAGAGCGAGCAGCAGCTTCTCACGATCTCCCTCGACGAGGCGCTTGCGATCCTCGCGCAGCCGAAGACGCGGCGCGGCCAGCGCGCGGCCGTGGAGCCGCTGCGCACGATCGGCCCCGATCCCGCAACCGGCAAGGAGATCGTGCTGAAAGAGGGGCGTTTCGGGCCCTACGTCACCGACGGCGAGACGAACGCATCCCTGCGCAAGGACGACGACGTCGAGACGATCGACCTCGCGCGCGCCGCCGAGTTGCTGCGCGATCGCCGCGAGAAGGGGCCGGCCAAGCCGAAGCGCCGCGCCGCCAAGAAGTCCCGCTGACGCCGCCCGGGAAGAGCTGCACCCCTCTGCTAGGCTGGCGCGGAGCCCGCCGCCACCGGCCGCCGTAGCGGACGAGCGACACCGCAGGAGGGACACAGATAACCGACGCATCCGGGCGCTCCTACGTCGCTCCGACCACCGAGGAGCGGCCGCGGACGCTTCTCTCCCTCCTCCAGCACAAGCATTTCCGCCGGCTGTGGGCCGCAATGACGGTGTCGAGCCTCGGCGACTGGCTGGGCGTCTTCGCGCTGACGCTGTTCGTGCAGAAGCTCTCGAACAGCCCCGAGTTCGCCATCGGCGGCGTCCTGTTCTTCCGGGTGCTGCCCGGGCTGTTCTTCGGGCCGTTCGCGGGAGTGCTCGCGGATCGCTTCGACCGGCGCCGCTTGATGGTGGCCGCCGACCTCATGCGCGCGGCGCTCATCGTGTCGATCCCG
>JBIOWR010000215.1:0-8938 GCA_044868775.1 Actinomycetota bacterium | reverse complement strand
GCGTCGCCCCAGGCGATGAAACCGTCTCCCTCGCGTACCCACAGGTACGCGGGCAGCGAACCCAAGATCGCCGGCAGGTCGACGTGCGCGTCGACACGAACCGTGCGTGAGTAAAGCTTCACGCGCGCGTCCCCACGATCAGCTGCGCCGCTCCGAGCGTAAGCAGCTTGCGCTTCACTCCATCGAACCCCGCATCCGCGAGCATGCGCATCAGCTCGTTCGGCTCCGGCAGATACGCGGTGGACGCGGGCAGGTACGAATACGCGGTGCGATCCGACAGCAATCCTCCGATGAGCGGCACCACGTGCCGGAAATAGAGATTGTGCCCCGCGCGAAGCACGCGCGCGCGTGGTTGCGCGACCTCGAGCAACGCCACGCGCCCGCCGGGATGCAGCACGCGCGCGATCTCTTTGAACATCGCTCCGAGGTCGGTCACGTTGCGCAAGGCGAATCCGGAGACGGCCCCGTCGAACGAACCGCTCCGCGCCGGGATCGCGAGCGCGTCCGCTTGCACCAGCGGCGCATTCGTTCGCGCGGCGTGCAGCATCCCGATCGAGTAATCGAGCCCGGCCGGGCGATACCCGTTGCGTTGCAGCTCTCGGCAGAGATCGCCCGTCCCGCACGCAACGTCGAGCACGCGCGCTCCGTCTCGCAGCGCAAGCGCGGCAACGGTTTGCCTGCGCCATCCGACGTCGAGCCCGAACGTCATCACCCGGTTCACGAGGTCGTATCGCGGAGCGATCGCGTCGAACATCGAGCGAACCGTCCGCGCTTTCTCCGCGCCGGTCGGCAGCCGCGTCACTCGTTCCACACCGGCTCCTGCGTGCGCGCCGACTCCGTGCGCACGGCTTCGATCTCCGATGCCTCCCCGACCTTTTCGATGCGCGCGAGCGCGGCCGCGAGCAGCACGCGCCGGAAGTGATGTGCGACCAGCGTGGTCGTTGCGGGAAGCATCTTGCGGAACGCGGCCACGAGCCGCTCCGCCGCGTCGTCGTCGCTCTTCGCGCTCGAACGGATCGACGCACGCACGTGGTGCTCGAAGAGATCGACTGCGCGCTCCGCCGTCGTGCGCACCGCGGCGTCGTGGCCGTGCGCCAGCGAGAGCAGCTCGCTCAACGGCACGCCGGCCTCGAGCAGCGCCAGCCCGGCTTGCGCCGCGTTCACGTCCGCCTTGGTGTATCGCGGCGCGCCCTCCTGGATGCGCGGCACGAGCAAGTTCTCCGCCTCGATCGCTTGGAGCAACGCCGGCGCCACGCCGATGCGCTCCGCCAGCTCCTCTCTGGTGAGGAACTCCTCCTCGCCCGCGGGCTGCTCCCCGGGCAGCGGCCCGGCCAGCGCCTCGACGAGCGCCTCGTCGGCGGCGTCGAGCTCGCCCGCCAGCAGCCTGCGCACGGATGCGAGCGTGAAGCCCTTCGCCTTGAGGTCGCGAATCCGCAGCAGCCGGTCGAGATGGTCGTCGGAGTAGCGCGCGATGCGCCCCTCGCGCTCCGGTGGCGGCAGCAAGCCTTTGGTCTGGTAGAAGCGGACGGTGTCCACGCTGACGCCCGCCTTCGCCGCCAGCTCGTCCACCCGGTATCCCACGAGCAAAGACTCTACGAGTGATTTCTCGAAGCGTCGAACCCCGCTCGTCGGATCCCCGCCGATTGCCGTGGCTGGGCGGACGACCCGGGCCATCGGAACGCCCCGGGCCATCGGGCGCGACGGGACCGCCGAAGCCGGAGATTGTCACACCCACGAGTTAGGATGGCGCCATGAACCAAGTCGACGGTGATCGGGCGGCCACCAGGGCGGCATTTCGGGCCGAGCGCCGCCGGCGCGCGCTGACGCTGCTGCCGGGAACCGCGGTCGTTTTCTGGGCGCTGGCCGATCTCGTCGCGGGGCGATTTCACCGGCTGTCGGCCCTCGATGCCGGGTTCATCCGGCACGTGACCGATCACATCCAGCCGGTGGCGTGGACGCTCGCGTTCGTGCTGATCCCGTATCTCGTGGCAGTCAAACCGAAACCGAAACGCACCGGGGCGGTGGTGGCGCTGTTCACCGGACCTGTGCTCACGCCGCTGTTGTTCGGCGCGGGTGGATGGCGGTTGTGGCAGATCGCGGTATTGGCGGGACTCGTGCTGTGGATCGAGAGCCGCGATCAGCCGCGCGTAGGACGACGACGGCCCGCCGCCGAGCCGGCGACGTTCGAGGAAGACTTCGAGCCGGCGCGTGAGGTGGTGACGTCGGAGATGTCGACGTCGTCGTTCCAGGAGATGTCCGCGGCGCCCTTCCAGAGGCGTTCGAGCTCGTAATACTGGCGATCTTCGTTCGTGAAGACATGAACGACCACGTCGCCGAAGTCGAGCAACACCCATCGCAATTCGTGCTCGCCCTCCCGGCGTAGCACTCGCAAACCGATCGTGTTGAGCGCGCGCTCGACCTCCTCCACGATCGTCTTGACTTGACGCTCGGTCGCGCCCGAGGCGATCACGAAGTAGTCGGTGATGAAGATCATCGAGCCGACTTCGAGGATGCGAACGTCGAACGCCTTCTTCTCGGAAGCTGCGCGCGCGGCGGTTATGGCCGCGACGCGGCCGTCCGGGAGCGATTCGACTCGGCGTTTGCCCATCTCGACGAGGTCGGTCACTCCGCCCGGAAGTCCTTTCCGATGACGACGGTCACGTCGATGGAGGTGTGCAAGCTGCGCGAGAGCTCTATCTGGCCCACGCCGAGCAAGCGGCGCACCTTCTCGGCGGCCGCCATGGTCTCTGCGTCGTTCACGTACACGATGATCTTGGTTTCAGCGAAATCGAACGACCTGGCATTCCCGGAATCCACGAGCCAGAAGCCTTCCGGGATCAGCTTCTGCGCAACGGCGGCTCCGGCTTCGGGCGTACCGTTCCCGTTGAGGAGCTGAAGCCGCGACCGCTCCGCCGTCACTCCCCCAAGATACTTACCCACGAGCGCACGTAGCTGTACATCTTCGACCTTGAACGCTCCTTGCTCCCCTCCGCTCGCTACGGGCGTGACCGGCACCACGTCGAAGGTGCGCTCCGCGGCCGGAACCGATGCGAAGCTGGCGAGGAACATCGCGAACCGGCTCGCGGCCTGGGTGCCGTCGAGCCCGCCGAGGCCGGGGATGAGCTTGGCGATCGTCGCGGATCGGTTGCCACGGCCGACGCCGAGCACGGCTTCCCACAATTGCTGCGCGCGGGCGAGGCGCGAGAGCTCGGTCTCGTCCGGCGCTTGGAAGGTCAGGTACGCGACGGCGCGCTTGCCGTTGAAGCGTTGCGAACCCGTGGAGAAAACCGGCACGAGCCGCCCGGCGCCGTCGTCGGCGAAGAGGTTGGCGGGCACGTCGATCTGCACGCCGCCGAGCCGGTCGACGAGGCGCGCGAGCGCGGTGGTCTCGATGACCATGGCGTGATCGACACGCACCCCAGCGAGGTTCTCCACGGTCACGTCGGCGAGCGGGATGCGGCCGAAGCTGAGCGACTTCGAGACGGTGTCGAACCCGTAGCCGGGGATCTCGGTGAGCGCGCTCGGCGGAATCATGAGCGCATACGGCTTCGCGCCGCCGCCGAGCGTGAACAGCGTGAGCGTGTCGGCCTGCCGCGACAGGTCGTCGGATCGGACGGTCATCACGAGATACGTCACCGGCTTGCCGGCTGCGCCGATCTCGGCGGGCGACGGGACGCGCACCGACGAGGAATCCGGTCGCGTGACCACGGCGAGGATCAACGCGATCGCGAGGGGCGGCACGACGATCGCGAACAGCAGGCGGCGCTTCAGCGACTCGACGCGGCGGCGCTCACCGCGCGAGAGCAGCACCGGCCGCGGCGCGGGTTCGAGCTCCGGCGTCTCTTCGAGTCTCAGGCTGATGGCGTGCTCCCTTTGCGCGTGCTCCCTTTGCGCGTGGTCCCTTTGTAAAGTCCCGACTTCTCGATGTAGCGCGCAACGCCTTCGGGCACGAGGTACGTGATCGGCCTGCCTTCGCGCACGCGACGGCGCACGTCTGTCGACGAGATCGCGAGCGCGGGGATCTCGATCACGTGCACGCGATCCTCGAGGCCCTGGGGTAGCTCTTTCTCGAGGCGGTCGAGGTCGTACCCGGGGCGCGTCGCCGCGATGAAGCGCGCTTGCCGCAGCGACTCTTCCGGATCCTTCCACGTCAGGATGTTCAAGATTCCGTCTGCTCCGGTGATGAAGTACAGCTCGACGCTCGGGCCGAGCTGCACACGAAGCTCGCGCAACGTGTCGTTGGTGTAGGTGGGCCCCGGACGGTCGATCTCCACGCGCGAGACGCGGAACTTCGGATTGGTGGCCGTCGCGATCACGGTCATGAGATAGCGATCTTCCGCAGGTGCGACCTCGTCGTCCGTTTTTTGCCAGGGAGTACCGGCCGGCACGAACAACACCTCGTCGAGGTCGAATGCGGCGAGCGCTTCCTCGGCGGTCACGAGATGGCCGTAGTGGATGGGGTTGAAAGTGCCGCCCATCACGCCGACGGCACGCGTGGAACGCGACATCGGAACGAGTCTAACAGCGACGACCGGCGGAAACGGTCAGCCACGAGCGCCGCGCGGAAGGCGGCGGCGTGGAGACGTCGGTGTTAGATGCGGGCGACGCGCGGACCGAGGATCGGGGCGCGCCGGTCCGGTGCGGGGATGACCTCTTCTGGACCAAACCCCCGGTCGTACCAGGTTGCCCGACAGCCGAGGCAGAGGCAGAGCTTTTCGTCGAGCCGGGCCGGTGTGACGACGATTTGCGTTTCCGAACAGACGGGACAGGCCTCGTTCACGGTGTCCTCCCGGAATCTGCCGGTGGTCTCGGTGCCATCAGGTGTACCCGCGGCCATCGGGTCCGAAACCGCGCCAGAGCATAGACGGCAAAGGGGGCCGAGTCCAGGGCGCATACCCCCTCACATGAGGGTCTTCACGGGCATTCCCAGGTCACGCAACATGCGCAAATCGTCGTCCGGCGCGCGCCCGAGCGTGGTCAGGTAGTTACCGATGATGAGCGCGTTGATGCCGGCGAGCATGCCCGTCGCCTGCATGTCTCCCAACGTGACCTCGCGTCCCCCTGCGTAGCGCAACACCGTGGACGGCATCATCAAACGGAACAACGCGATGCACCGCAACGCGTCCATCGCCGCAACCACCGGACGATCGCCGAGCGGCGTGCCGGCACGCGGGTTGAGGAAGTTGATCGGCACTTCGTGCGGCTCCAACGCGCGAAGCTCCAACGCGAAGTCGACGCGTTGCTCCCACGTCTCTCCCATGCCGATGATGCCGCCCGAGCACAACTCCATCCCGTGGTCGCGCACGAGCGTGCACGTGTCGTATCGCTCCTCCCATGTGTGCGTCGTGACGATGCGCGAGAAGAACGAACGCGCGGTTTCGAGGTTGTGGTTGTAACGATGAACCCCGCCGGCGGCGAGGTCCTCCGCCTGCCGTTCGGTGAGAATGCCGAGGGAGCACGCGACGTTGATGCCGACCTTGTCGCGGATCGCAGCAACGGCCTCCAACGTCTTGTCCATGATCCTCTCGTCGGGACCGCGCACCGCGAGCACGATGCAGAACTCGGTCGCGCCCGCGTCCGCGCTGCGTTGCGCCGCGTCGATGATGACGTCGAGCGGCAGGAACGGCTCCGGTACGACCGCCGTGTCGAACCGCCCCGATTGCGAGCAGAAGTGGCAGTCCTCGGGGCATCCGCCGGTCTGCACGGAGAGAATCGATTCGACCTCGACCTCCGGCCCGGCGAACGCGAGGCGCGCGCGGTGCGCGAGCGCGATCAGCTCGGGAATGCGTTCGTCCGGGAGCGCGACGAGCGCGAGCCCCTGATCTCTCGTCAGGGGCTCGCGCAGGTCGAAGAGCGAACGTGTTGCGGACGCGACGGCGTCCATCTGGCTACGCGGTCACCGTGACGGTGCCCGTCATCGTCGGATGGATGGTGCACTTGTATTTGAACGTGCCGGCGCTCGCGAACGTGTGCGCGAACGTCGTGTCCTTGTCTTTCGTCCCGGACTTGAACGTCGTGCCGTCGTCCGACGTCGCGTCGTGTTGCGTCGGCCCGACGAAGACCCACGTAAGCGTCTCGCCGGCCTTGATCGTGATGTCCTTGGGCGCGAACGCGAAGTCCTTCGCGTCGACCTTCGGCCCGGTGATGCTCGGCGTCGGGCTATCCGCCGTTTCGGTGCCTCCACCACCACACCCCGCAAGCAACACGGCGAGCGCGAGCGCAGCAGCCACGAATCCCATGCGTTGCTTCACAATCGGTTCCCTCCCGATGGACGAGTCGACTACGCGACCTTGACGACGCCGGCCATGCCGACACCGCCTTTGGTGCCGTGGATCACGCAGTAATACCGGTATTCGCCGGCCTGTTTGAACGTGAACGTGAACGTAGAGTTGTTCGGCATGCACTTCGACTGGTCTTCGAGCGTGCAGCCGGGGTTCGAGTTGAACAGACCGGTGTCGGACTCGACGTTGTGCGGCTGGCTCCCGTCGGTGTTCCGCCACACGACTGCCTCTCCGACCTTCGCGTCGTACGTCGCCGGAACGAACGTGTTCCCCGACGCCAGCTTGATCTCTTTCGCGCCGCCTCCGTCCCCCGTCTTCTTCGGTGTCGGAAGATCGTTGAATCCGGTGTCCTTCGTCCCGCCGCAGGCACCGAGGATCAGCGCCACAACGGCGACGAGCGCGAGGGTCGTGAGGCGACGCTTCATTCAGGTGCTCCTTTCGGCAGCAAAATCGGCGCTCATGCTACCGGAGTGCACAAACCGGCGCTTGCGCGCTTGCACCCGGCGAAAAACCCCCGATCCATGTGCGAAAATCCCGGTGTCATGAGCGACCGATACGACGAAGCTCTCGCAGCCTCCGAGGAGATGATGGCGCTCCTCACCGGTCGCGACGACCCCGAGCCGCATCTGCTCGCCAAGCAGGCGGTCGCCGACCACGTCAACCACTACACGCCGGGTCTCGTGAGCTACCGCAAGTCCGTCACCGAGATCGACGACTATGCCGCGATCGAGTGGACCGGCGAAGGATCGATCGTGCGCGACGCCGGCGGCCGCGAGTGGATCGACTGCCTCGGCGGTTACGGCATCTACTCGCTCGGCATCCGCCATCCCGAGGTGATCGCGGCGGTCGAAGCGCAACTGCGCCGCAACCCGATGCCCACGCAAGAGCTGATCGATCCCATCCGGGGCATGCTCGTGCGCCTGCTGGCGACGATCGCACCCGGCGACATCTCGAACGCGTTCGTGTGCAACTCCGGAACGGAGTCGGTCGAGGGAGCGATGAAGGTCGCGCGCATCTACACGCGCAAGCACGGCTTCATCGCTGCGCTGCACGGGTTCCACGGCAAGACGCAAGGCTCGCTCGGGCTCATGGGGAAGGCGTCGTTTCGCGAACCGTTCCTGCCGCTGTTGCCCGGGATCCGTCACGTGCCGTTCGGCGACGCGGATGCCGTCGACGAAGAGCTGCATCGCGCGTCGGTCGTCGGCGACCCCATCGCGGCCGTCGTCATGGAGCCGATTCAAGGAGAGGCGGGCGCCGTCGTGCCGCCCGACGACTTCTGGCCGTCGCTGCGCGAAGTGTGCGATCGATGGGGAGTGTTGCTCATCGCCGACGAGGTGCAGACGGGACTCGGACGCACCGGCGCGTTGTGGGGAGTCGATCACTGGAACGTCGTGCCCGACATCGTGTGCGTCGCAAAAGCGCTCGGCGGTGGCGTCATGCCGGTGGGCGCGTTCATGGGCCGCCCCGAGATATGGCGCGCATTGGAGCCGAACCCGTTCTTGCACACCTCCACGTTCGGCGGCTCCCCCATCGCCAGCGCCGCCGCGATCGCATCGATCCACGTCATCTTGCGCGATCGGCTGTGGGAGAAGGCCGCCGCCGCCGGCGCGCGCTTCATGACCGGGCTGAACGCGTTGCGCGAGCGGTATCCCCACGTTCTGGTCGATGTTCGGGGGTCCGGGTTGTTGCTCGGGATGCAGTTCCCCGACCACGACACCGGCTACCGCGTCGCCGCCGGCTTGTTCCGCGCCGGCGTCCTCGTCGCCGGAACGCAGATATCCGCAACCACGATTCGCATCGAGCCCGCGCTCACCATCCCGGACGAGCTGATCGACGAAGTCCTCTCGCGTCTCGATACCGTCCTCGCGAACGTCGCCTAGGCCCCAACCCACCCGCGCGGGAGGTGGGTTCGCTCGCAGGGCATGTTCACTGAGTGAGCACGGTGCTCACCTGGTGAACACGGCCCGCGGGGACAGGGCCCGCCGGGCGGGGCGGCGGCGCGAGGGGGCGTGGGCAAGTCGGCGCGGCGGGCGAGCGGCCGCGGCGCGGTCGCCGGTGCGCCGGTCGTTCGCTACCTCTTCTTGCGCTCGCGGCGGTTGTATTCGTCCGCGTATTCCTGGCCGGTTAGGGCTTGGATCGCGCGCATCACGTCGTCGGTGAAGCGGCGCAGCGCCACCTTCTCGTCCTCGCCGGGATTCATGGAGAAGTACAGCGGCTCGCCGAAACGAACCTCGACGGGGACGGAGCGGGGGATGCGCGTTCCTTTCGGGGCGGACTCGCGTGTGCCCATGACACCGGTGGGAATGACCGGCGCACCGCTGGCTTGCGCGATGCGGGCGACGCCGGTGTAGCCCTTGTAGAGGCGGCCGTCGAGCGAGCGCGTTCCTTCGGGGTAGATGCCGAACAGGCCGCCGCGCTTGATGAGCGACGCCGCTTCCTCGAACGGCTCGTGCTCGGGCGCGTCGCGGTTGATGGGGACCACGGCCGCGAGCCTGAAGAACCACGCGATCTTCAACGACTTCACCAGCTCGACCTTCGCGAGCCAGTGCACCGGCCTCCAGAACGACGAGCACACCATGATCGGATCGATGCCCGACCAGTGGTTGGACGCGATGATGAAGCCGCTGTCCGTGGGCAAATGCGACCGTCCGGTGTCG
>JBIOWR010000214.1:0-2084 GCA_044868775.1 Actinomycetota bacterium | reverse complement strand
ATGCCCATGTTGATGATGACCTTCTCGACGCGGGGCACCTGCATGACGTTGGCGAGGCCGAGCTTCTCCTTGAGCGAAGGCGCCAGCTCGTCGCGATACCGCTGCTTGAGGCGCGGCGGGGTGTGCGTGGCGGTGTCGGCCATTACTTGATGTCACCTCCGCACTTGCGGCACACGCGCGTCTTGCTGCCGTCTTCTTCGGCGCGGTAGCCGACGCGCGTCGGCTTGTCGCAGCTCGGGCACACGACGCCGACGTTGGAGATGTGCACCGGCAACTCCTTGGTGATGATGCCGCCCTGCGTGCCGGCGCGGCCGGACGCGGCGCGAATCTTCTCGTGGCGCTTCACGAAGTTGACGCCCTCGACCATGACCTTGTCGTCGAGCGGCCACACGCGCACGACGCGCCCGCGCTTGCCGCGATCCTTGCCGGCGAGCACTTCGACCTGGTCGCCCTTCTTCACGTACAGGCCCGGCATGCTCAGAGCACCTCCGGAGCCAGCGAGATGATCTTCATGAACTTCTTGTCCCTCAGCTCTCGTGCGACGGGACCGAAGATGCGGGTCCCGCGCGGGTTCTGCTGGTCGTTGATCAGCACCGCGGCGTTGTCGTCGAAGCGGATGTAGGAGCCGTCCGGACGCCGGCGCTCCTTCGCGGTGCGCACGACGACCGCTTTCACGACGTCGCCCTTCTTCACGCCGGCGTTCGGGATCGCGTCCTTGACCGACGCGACGATGATGTCTCCGATGCCTGCGTACCGGCGGCCGGAGCCGCCGAGCACGCGGATGCAGAGAATCTCCTTCGCGCCGGTGTTGTCGGCGACCTTGAGCCTCGTCTCCTGCTGGATCACTTGGCCTTCTCCAGGATCTTCGCGACGCGCCAGCGCTTCGTCTTCGACAGCGGGCGCGTCTCGTGGATCTCCACCCGATCGCCGATGCCGCACGCGTTCTGCTCGTCGTGCGCCTGCACCTTCGTGGTGCGGCGCTGGATCTTTCCGTACAGGCGGTGCCGGACGGTGGAGCGCAGCGCGACGACCACCGTCTTGTCCATCTTGTCGCTCACGACGGTGCCGACTCGAACCTTGCGGCGGTTCCGCTGTTCCATCACGCCTCCCCGGCCGCGCCGGCCGCCTCGTGCATCTCGATCTCGCGCTCGCGGATGACGGTGAGGATGCGCGCAACTTCCTTGCGCATCTCTTTGATGCGCATCGGGTTGTCGAGCTGCCCGGTCACGAGCTGGAAGCGAAGGTTGAACAGCTCTTCCTTTGCCTCGTCGAGCTTGTGCGCGAGCTCTTCGTCGGAGAGGTCTCGCAACTCAATCGCACTCGTCATGCCTACTCGCCCTCTTCACGCGTCACGAAACGGGTCTTGATCGGAAGCTTGTGCGCCGCGAGACGCAACGCTTCGCGCGCTTGCTCTTCGTCCACGCCGGCAAGCTCGAACATGATGCGTCCGGGCTTGACGACGGCGACCCAGCCTTCCGGGTTGCCCTTGCCGGAGCCCATGCGCACTTCCGCCGGCTTCTTCGTGAACGGCTTGTCGGGGAAGATGTTCACCCACACCTTGCCGCCACGCTTGATCGAGCGCGTCATCGCGACACGTGCCGCCTCGATCTGGCGCGCGGTGATCCACGACGGCTCGACCGCCTGCAAGCCGAAGTCGCCGAAGCTCACGCGCGTGCCGCCCTTGGCGGTGCCGCGCATGCGCCCGCGATGCTGCTTGCGGTGCTTGACCTTCTTCGGTGCGAGCATCTATGCCTCGCCGCCTTCCGGCTTCGCGGGCTCTTCTGCCGCCTTGGTGTCCTCGGCCTTGGTTTCCTCGGCCTTGGTTTCCTCGGCAGCGCCGGTTGCTTGCGCGACCGGGGTCTCGACGACCTCTTCGGTGACGGGCGGCTCGGTCGTCGCGGCCTCCGGCGCAGGCGCGGGCGTCGCTTCCGCGGGCGCGGCGGGCGCTGCTTCCGTGGGGGCCGCTGCTTCCGCGGGCTTTGCCTTGGTGGTGGTCACCGGTGACGGCGCGCGACGGCCGGAACCGCGCGCGTCGCTCGCGTCCTTGCGCTTGCCCGAACCGGGGGCGCGCACGCGCGGCCCCG
>JBIOWR010000213.1:0-2997 GCA_044868775.1 Actinomycetota bacterium | reverse complement strand
CTCGCCGGATATGCCGTCGCGAAGAACGGTTGCCCGCCGACGATGCCGCCCTCCTCCATGACGTATCCCGACAGCAACACCAGCCCGCACGCAAGGGCGAGGTCCGCGCCGAGCACGAACCGCTTTTGCTCGACGCTCGGATCGACGGTGAGCCACACGGTCCACGCCCCCGCGGCGCCGACGCCGAGCCACGCGAGTCCCGGCCGCGCGAGATCGCTGGAGTTCGCCATCGCGAGCATCGCCATCAGCGCAAGAGCGATCCACCGAAACACGAGCACGCCGCGCGCCAGCGATCGCGTCACGCTTCCTCCCACAAGGCGTTTGCCTGTTCCGGCGTGAGATCTGCGAACGACAGGCCCTGCTCTCGCGCGCGCTCCTCCACGCGCGCGACGCGATCGCGCAGACGCCGCGCGCCACGACGCAACGCTGCCTCCGCGTCGAGCCCCGCCGCGCGCGCCGCGGCGACGAGCTGCAGCAGCGCTTCACCGAGATCTTCCTCGTTCTCGAAAGCGGCGCCCGGCTTCACCGTAGGGAGCGATCCTCGCTCGGCGCGCTTCAAGATCTTCTGCGCGTACACGAGCGCGGGCAGCGCTTCCGGAACGCCTTCGAGCACGGAGGTGCGGCCTTTTTCGTGGTCTTTGATGACTTCCCAGTTGGCGACGACCTCGGATGCGCCTTCGACGGAGACGTCCCCGAACACGTGCGGGTGGCGCGTCACCAGCTTCGTTGCGAGCCGCTCCGCGACGTCGTCGATACCGAACCGCCGCTCTTCCTCCGCGATCTCCGCGTGGAACACGACTTGCAGCAACAGGTCGCCGAGCTCCTCCGCCATGTGGTGCGCGTCGCCGGTCTCGATCGCTTCGAGCAGCTCGTAGGTCTCGTCGAGCACGTACTTCGCCAGGCTCGCGTGCGTCTGCTCGGCGTCCCACGGGCATCCGGCGGGAGCGCGCAGGTGCGCCATCACCTTGACGACGTCGAGCAACTTGTGGCCGGGCGGCGGCCGGCCGATGACGACCTCGACCTCGACGTCGCCGCTCAGCGCGCGCTCGAAGACTGCTTTGGTGATCTGCTGCGCGTGGTCGATCGGGAGGATGAACACGCACGCGCCGCGTTCGGTAGCGATGCGCGCGAGCTCGTCCGCCAGCGTCGCCGCGCCCGGAAGCGTCGCCTCGTGCACGTGCGCGAGCAAACGCAACGCGGGCTTGCCTTCGCGCACACCTTGCGGAGCGCCGCCGCTTCGCAATGCGTTCGCCGACGCACGCTCCACGTCGTTCACCCTCACGTCGAGCTCGCGCAACCGCTCCGCGAGCGGCTCGCCCGGCGCCGCGAACACCGGCCCCTGCGACAGCGCGTGCCACGCCTCGATCGGGAGGAGATCGGGCGAACCGGAACTTTGACGGACCAGGACGAGTCGCGGCATGCGCCAAGACTATCGCGCGGTGCTGGCGGGTCGGTCCCGGCCGTGTCACACTGTGCCCACGCGAGAAAGGGGGTGGTCCACACTTGATAGGCAAACATAGGACCCGCGAGGTGGCTGTCCGTTAGGGAGCCGCTCGGGACCACCTGGCTTTCTCGCCAATCACGAGCGGCCACGGCGGAATCCCAACAGTGACACCGCATCGCCCCGGCGTCCGGACTCGTCCGCCGGACCGGCGCACGGCGCCAAGCCTGGGCGACTGAAGCACCGAGAGGGAGCGCACCGAGCGCTCCCTCTCTCCTTTTGCTTCGCTTAGACTCCGCGCATGCAGGCGATCCGGTGGCTGGCGTTCGCGGCGGGCATCGTCGTGGTGCTGGCGACGTGGGTGAGCTTGATCCACACGCTCGTCATTCCCCGCGGCCTGCGCTCGAAGCTGGCGATGTCGGTCAACCTCACGTTGCGGGCGGTCTTCGTGTTCCTCGCGCGCCGCACCGACTCGTATTCGCGCAAGGACGCGATCCTCGCGCACCAAGGGCCGATATCGCTGCTGTTCTTGCTGCTGATGTGGCTGGCGATGCTCATGCTCGGGTTCGCCCTGATCCTGCTGCGGACGTCGCCCGGCGCGTCGCTCGTCGAAGCGCTGAACGAGAGCGGCTCGGCGATGCTCACGCTCGGGTTCGATGCTCCCACGGCGACGGCGTCCACGTACGTGCACTTCCTCGCCGCTGCTTCGGGCCTCGTCGTGATCGCGTTGCAGATCGCGTACTTGCCGGTTCTGTACCAAGCGTTCAACAAGCGCGAGACGCTCGTCACGACGCTCGAGTCACGCGCCGGCGCACCGGCGTGGGGACCCGAGATCCTCGCGCGGCATCAATCGGTCGGGATCATGGACAGCCTGCCGGAGTTCTACTCGGAGTGGGAACGCTGGGCGGCCGAGGTTGCGGAGAGTCACACGACGTACCCGGTGCTGATCTCGTTCCGCTCTCCGGACGAGCTGCGCCATTGGGTCGTCGGAATGCTCGCCGTCTTGGATTCCGCGGCGTTGTATCTCGCGTCGCGCCCGTCCACCGCGCCGTCCGAAGCGCGGCTGTGTTTGCGCATGGGGTTCCTGACGTTGCGCGGCATCGCAAAGGTGATCGGCATCCCGTTCAATCCCGACCCGATGCCGACCGATCCGATCGAGCTGACGTACGAGGAGTTCATGCAAGGAGTGGAGCGCATGCAAGCAGAGGGCTTCGCGATGGAGCGCACGCCCGAAGACGTGTGGACGCACTTCAAAGGCTGGCGCGTGAACTACGAAAGCCTTGCGTACGCCTTGATGAATCGCTTGCTCGCGGTTCCGGGTCCGTGGACGGGCTCGCGCACGCACGCGCCCGGCGCCTATATCTCCCCCGTCACCCCCAAGGATCGCCGCCCCGACGACCCCGAGGCGAGGGAATCCGGCCCCAAAGTCTGGCGCACCTAGCGGCTCGCTCGCCTTTTCCGGCCCGATCATGGCCTCCGAACGCTCGCGATCTCCATTCCAGCTTCTAGCGTTCTACTCGCGACCCGCTTCAATTGCCGGATGGATCCAGATCCCC
>JBIOWR010000212.1:0-2404 GCA_044868775.1 Actinomycetota bacterium | reverse complement strand
GGGGATGACCTTCTGGAGGAACCCGTCGAGGCCGCGGAAGATCTTGTCCTTGTCGCTGAACGCGGTGAGGAACGGCTTCTCCCATTTGGTGAGCACGTCCCACGCGGCGCGGTTCGCCGGCGCGGACGGGTCGTCGGGTGATGCCGGCACCAGCAGCGGGAACGTGCGCGCCGCGATCTTGTAGCGCTCCTCGGGGAACGGTGCGTCGTACGCGCCACGAATCGCCGGCGTGAGCGTCGACGCACACCCCGATTGCACGAAGCGCGGCACGTCGAAGACGTCCGCCTTCTGCGTGGCGTCGCGGAACTTGAACCAGTCCTCGTTCGGCGGCACGTCTCCGGTGGGGAGGAACCCGTTCGCGATCACCACGCGCGCGAACCGGTCGGGGTTCTCGGCGACGAGCCGCAGCCCGATCAGGCTCCCCCAATCCTGGCCGACGAGCGTGACGCCGTTCAGCCCGAGCGCGTCCATGAAGCCGAGCGTCCAGCGCACGTGATTCGCGAACGAATAGTCGTCGCGCGCGGCGGGCTTGTCGGAGCGGCCGAACCCGACGAGGTCCGGCGCGATCGCGCGCAGCCCTCCGGCGGCGATGATCGGGACCGTCTTGCGGTACAGGTACGACCAGGTGGGCTCGCCGTGCAGCAAGAGCACGGGCCGGCCGTCGCGCGGCCCCTCATCGACGTAGTGGATGCGGAGGCCGTCCACCTCCACATACTTCGGTGCGAACGGGTAGCCGTCCAGTCCTTCGAAGCGGTCGTCGGGCGTGCGCAAGATGTCCATCAGAGGCCTCCTTTGGCGGAGCAAGCCTACGCGCGGCACGCCGTGAGCCGGAAATGGGCTGGTCGCGAACTTCTCACTCTGGCGTTCGCTCCCGTACGCCTCGATAATCTCGCCGCGTCGCCTTCCCTCCTTCCCGTTTTTGTCACACCCGGCCCGTAGTGTGGGCTGCGGCGGAAAAGGAGGGTAATTGTCGCTTGATTTGAAGCTCGTCGTGCCGCAGGTGGCCGCGATGAGCGGCGCGCTCGTGGAGACGGCGGCGAGCCACGAGCAACGGCTTGCGCTGGCGCTGACGGCGTTCGGCGACGCGTGGCCGGACCATGATCGCTTACGCGGAAAGCTCGAGGCGGCGAAGACCTCGTGGCTGCTCGCGCAACCACTGGAGCCGCCGGGCGCGTACCCGGCGCCGGCCGTGACCGAGGATTCGTGGCGGGTGCTCGCGACCGACGGCTCGCAGATCGAGGTGTCCCGCCACGAGGTGGCGGGATGCTACCTCGTGAACGTGGGCGAGGTCGTGCTCGACTACGGCGCCGATGCGGGCGCGCGCATGACGAGCGAGCCGATGCTGTTCTGGTCGGACGACGACCTCCAGCCGCTGTACGGGGGAGAGGACCGGCCGGCCGACGGCGCGATCGTGGCGACCGTGCGCGACATCGAGGAGCTCGCGCGGCTCGCGGCGCTCGTGCGCGACGCCGACCGTCCGGCGCTCGCGCTCGTGGACGGCACGATCATCTTGTGGCGCGACGAGACCAACCCGCGCGGGCTCGCGCGGCTCGATCCCGACGACCTCAAGCGCAAGCGGCTCGACGCGATGCTGGGGCTGTTCGAGGCCGGGCGCGAGATGGGCGTGCCCGTGGCCGGCTACGTCTCGTCGCCGGGAGGCAGCGACGTCATCAACGCCCTGAAGGTGATGATCTGCCCGGAGCAGCCGGTGGATTGCGACCGGTGCCCGCACCATCCTCCGGACGTGCGGCGCACGGCGTTCAAGCAGAAGCCGTGCGACGCGATCGACCGCGTGAACGACCGGCGCTTGTTCGCGCGCATGCTTACGCCGGGGATGCGGTCGCCGCTGTTCTGGTCGGGCGCGCCGGTGCTGGAAGCCTACGGCGAGCATCGCATCGCGTTCTGCTACCTCGACACGGGATACGAGATCGCACGCCTCGAGATCCCGGCGTGGGTGGCGCACGACGCGCGCGCGCTGTCCCTCACGCACGCGCTCGCGTACGACCAGGCCGTGCGCGGCCGCGGCTATCCGGTCGCGCTCGCCGAGGCGCACGAGGCCGCCGTCGTGCGCGGTGCCGATCGCGAGGCGTTCTACGCGCTGGTCGCGCGGCGATTCGCGCGCGACGGGCACCGCATCTCGATGTCGCGCAAGCAATTGAGGAAGAGGGGAGCGCTCGTATGAGCACCGAACCACCGATCGGCGAGGTCACGATCGCCTCGACCACGCGGTTCCAGGCCGTGTCGCACGAGGTGTTCGAGCCGCCGCGGTTCGGCTCGTTCGTGCGCGTCGGACGCAACGGCGGCGCGGTGTACGGCGTGGTCGAGGCGATCGTGACCTCGCCGATCGGTGGTTCGGTGCTCATACGAGCGCTCCCCTCTTCCTCAATTGCTTGCGCGACATCGA
>JBIOWR010000211.1:0-16381 GCA_044868775.1 Actinomycetota bacterium | reverse complement strand
CCGCCCTTCGTCGATATCGTCGTTCGACTGGTTTTCGGGTGCTCGAAGCTCGCGCTCGGCAATTGCGATCAGCTCGGATGCGATCCGGAACGGGATCCCCGAAAGATCGTCGCGCGCACTGTTGGGGCCACGAGTCCACGTGATATGACCCATTCTCCGCTTTTACATGAGCAAAGCAGGCGCGTCCAGGCCGACGATCGGAGCGAATCGAGCCTCTTACTCGCGCTCGAGATCGGAGACGAGCTCCTCGGATGTGAGGCCGGCGCGCACGCCCTCCTCCGCCTCACGCAGGAAGTCGCCGAGATGGGCCAGCACGACGGATTCGACCTGACGCGGCGCAAGCGGCGTGATAACCGCGAGAAAACGCCCGTGCCTGGTCAATAGCACCGGCTTTCCGTTCTTGTTGATCTCGTCGATCACTTGCGCCGTGCGCTGGGAAAGCTCGCGCATCGTGACGATGCGATCCTCACCCAAAGCAAGGCGGTCGGCGGTGTCCATGAGAGCCTCCGTGCCGCGGACGAGCGCTTGTAGTACTCTAGCCAGCGAATTGTAGGACATTTGTAGACTGTCGGCAAGGGGTGAAGATGGCGACCGCCGAGGCGTCCGGATCGTCCCTGGACGAACGAAGCATCCAGAGTCTCGAGGCGACGGCTCGCTGGATCGTGGGCGCATCCGCGTCGGTCGCGGCCGTTCTCGTGGCAGGGCTTCAGATCCGCTCGCTCGCCGACGTCGGCGGTGGCTGGCATCGTTGGCTCGCGCTCTTCGCCTTCGCGCTCGGCTTTGCCGCGGTCATATTCGTCATCGCGAAAGCATCCACGGTTCTCACGACGCCCCGTTACTCGCTCGTTGCCCTCACTCAATTGCAAGGAGAAGCGACCATACGTGCTGCAGAAAAGAAGCGCGCGACGCCGAACTTCGGCGACGTGGCGAAAGAGGACCCGTTGCTCGAGAAGATCTACGAGCACCGGCACCTGCTCATGCACGATCCCGACCTCACACCGCACGACGTCAACCAACAGCTCACGACCGCAAAGCAATCCGGCACGACCACTGCGCCGCTGGAGGAGAGCGCGAAGCGACTCACCGACTTCGCGACGCTCCACGCGGTACGTACTCGATATGAGTCGCTCGTGCGCTGGCTGATGGCGGCGGGCGCCGTCGTCGCTGCGTCGGTTGTCATCTTCGCCTCCGCCGTCGCGAGTCGAGGCGACGCCGCAGTGACCAAGCCGATCGCGGTAGACGTGTACTTCACCGCGTCGACTGCAACCCTGCGCGGCGCGGGCCTGAGTAATTCGTGCCCGACACAAATGTCGGGCGTCGTGGTCGGCGGCACGCTTGCGGAGCCTGAGGTTGCGCTCCCCGAGTCACCGGGTTGTCCGGCGAGGCACGTCGTCGTAACCCGCGAGCTCGGCGTGGCCGTTCCCCGGCCGGGCGGCGAGTAACGTCACGAGAGCGCGAACGCTCGCGCGAGGACGTCTTCTTGCTCGAGCGTGTGCATGGTCTTGCTGCCGGTCGCAGGAGCCCCCGACTCAGGGCGCGCGACGTGTGACAGCGACCAGCGGTCGCGCACCATGCGATGGACGCGGCCGTGCACGAACGGCCAGGCGCCCATGTTCTCCGGCTCCTCTTGCACCCAGCGCACCTCTCGCGCGTTCGGATATTG
The DNA here is from genome assembly GCA_044868775.1 of Actinomycetota bacterium. Taxonomy (GTDB): domain Bacteria; phylum Actinomycetota; class AC-67; order AC-67; family AC-67; genus JBIOWR01. Next base: position 14,718 of record JBIOWR010000211.1, on the reverse strand, counting down.
CTCCAACGACTTGACGAGCTGGTCTTCCGGCCACGGATAGAGCTGCTCGACGCGCACGACGGCGACGTCGTCGCGCTCTTCTTTCGCGCGGCGCTGTTCGAGCTCGTACGCGACCTTGCCGCTGCATACCAGGACCGTGCGCACGTCGTTCGCCGACGCGCCGTCCTCGGAAATCACTTCGAGAAAGTGTCCTTGGGTGAAGCCGGCGGCGGCGCTGCGCGCGGCGGGCAGCCGCAGCAACAGCTTCGGTGTCATCACGACGAGCGGCTTGCGCTCCGCGAGCCGCGCCTGACGGCGCAAAAGGTGGAAGTACTGTGCAGGCGTGCTCGGGTACGCGACGACGAGATCACCCTCGGCCGCCAGCTGGAGGAATCGCTCGAGGCGCGCGCTCGAATGCTCCGGGCCCTGTCCGTCGTGCCCGTGCGGCAGCAACAGCACCAGCCCGCTCGCCTGGCCCCACTTGTCCTCACCCGACACGACGAACTGATCGACGACGATCTGCGCGCCGTTGACGAAGTCGCCGAACTGCGCCTCCCACGCGACGAGCGCATCGGACGCGACGACCGAGTAGCCGTACTCGAAGCCCATCGCCGCGTACTCCGACAGCGGCGAGTCGAACACGCGGAACGGCGCTTGCGACGCGGAGACGTGTTGCAACGGAAACCACTCCTCGCCGGTGCGGTGATCGACGATCACGGCATGGCGCTGGCTGAAGGTGCCGCGCCGGGAGTCCTGACCGGCGAGACGCACCGGCACGCCTTCGTGCACGAGCGAGCCGAACGCGAGCGCCTCGGCCAGACCCCAGTCCACATCGTCGTTCTGCAACGCGTCGTTGCGTCGCGCGAACTGGCGCGCGAGCTTCGGATGCGGGTGGAACTCCCCCGGCCACGTCACGAGCGTGTGAACGATGCGATCGAGCACGTCGCGCGAGACCCCGGTTTCGATCGGAGGAAGCACCGGCGCCTCCACCGGCGCGTCCGGCAGCTTCGGTCGTGGAGGCTTGGACGCGCGGGTCTGCTCCAAGTCCTTGCGCAGCATCGCGCGGAACTGGTCGATGAGGCGTTGCACGGTCTCCTCGTCGATCTCGCCACGTTCGACGAGGCGTTGCACGTACAGGGAACGCACGGATGGGTGCGATTCGATCTTCGCGTACATCAGTGGCTGCGTGAACGACGGATCGTCGGCTTCGTTGTGCCCGTACCGGCGGTAGCACACGAGGTCGACCACGACGTCCTTGCGGAACCGGCGCTTGAACTCGAACGCCAGGCGCATCACGCGCACGCACGCCTCGGGATCGTCGGCGTTCACATGGAAGATCGGCGCTTGCACCATCTTGGCGACGTCGGTCGCGTACGCGCCGGAACGTCCCGCGGTGGGCGCCGTCGTGAAGCCGATGTTGTTGTTGATGACGAGGTGCACCGTGCCGCCGGTGGTGTATCCGGGAAGCTGGCTGAGCGTGAGCGTCTCCGCGACCACGCCCTGCCCGGCGAACGCGGCGTCGCCGTGCAGCAGCAGCGGCACGATCTTGCGCCGCTCGGGGTCGGTGCGATCCTGACGCGCGCGCGCCATCCCCTCGACGACCGGGTTCACGGCTTCGAGGTGGCTGGGGTTGGACGCCAGGGTGACCGTGATCTTCGATCCGTCGCGCGTCTTGTAGCCACCGGTCGCGCCGAGGTGATACGTGACGTCGCCGCTGCCTTGCACGGTCTCCGGGTCGATGTCTCCCTCGAACGTGCCGAAGATCCATCGCATGCTCTTGCCGACGACGTTGGCGAGCACGTTGAGGCGACCGCGGTGCGCCATGCCCATCACGATCTCTTCCACGCCGTGGCTCGCGGCCTCGTCGAGCAGCGCGTCGATCATCGGGATGGCGACCTCGGCGCCCTCCAACGAGAAGCGCTTGTGCCCGACGTACTGCGAATGCAAGAAGGTCTCGAAGGATTCCGCAGCGTTCAAGCGGTTGAGGATCCACATGCGATCGTCGCGCGTGGGCTCGGGCTGCGGTCCTTCGACTTGCTGCTGGATCCAGCGCTTCTGATCGGGCTCCTGGATGTGCATGTACTCAACGCCGATCGTTCCGCAGTAGGCCGTGCGCAAGGTGTCGACGATCTTGCGCAGCGTCATGTGCGGCCCGCCGGGCAACCCCTCCGCCTCGAACTCGCGATCGAGGTCCCAGATCGAGAGGCCGTGAAACTCCAGCTCGAGTTCGGGGTGAGTCCGCCGCTCGCCGCTGCGCAACGGATCGACGTCGGCGACGAGATGGCCACGCACGCGATACATATTTACGAGCGCGGAGACGTCCGCTTGCTTGAGCCCGGCGGCTTCGGCGGTGCCGGGACCGGACGGGAGCGAGCCGCGATCCGCGGCCCAGCGCATCGGATGCTGCGGCACGTCGAGGGATTCGAACACGTCGTCGTAGAAGCCGTGCATGCCGGTGAGCAATTGCTCGACGATCGCGAGGAACTCTCCTGAGACCGCGCCCTGGATCACACGGTGGTCGTACGTGCTCGTGATGCCGATGACCTTGCCGACGCCGAGCATGGACAGCACCGACGGGTCGGCGGCCTGGAACTCGCTCGGCGCGCCGATGCGACCGACGCCGACGATGACGCCTTGGCCCGGCATGAGGCGCGGCACGCTCAAAGCCGTGCCGATCGTTCCCGGGTTGGTGAGCGTCGCCGTGGCGCCGGCGAAGTCGTCGGGCTTCAGCTTGCCATCGCGCGCTTTGCGAACGAGGTCTTCGTACGTCATCCAGAAATGCCTGAAGCTCATGCGGTTCGCGTCGCGCACGACCGGCACGAGCAGCACACGCGAACCGTCATCGCGCTCGAGATCGACGGCGAGCCCGAGCCCGACCTCGTCGCGCCGCAGCACGTGCGGCTTGCCGTCGACGCTCGTGAAGGCGACTTTCATCAACGGCACGAGGTCGAGCGCGCGCACGACCGCCCACCCGATGAGGTGCGTGAAGCTGACCTTGCCGGCCTCGACGTGCGCGTTGATCAGCCGGCGATTCTCTTCGAGGAGCTTGGCCGGAACGAACCGCACCGACGTCGCAGTGGGGATCGCAAGCGACTCCTCCATGTTGCGCGCGATGCTCGCGGCGACCCCGCGCAAAGGCTCGGCGCCGGGAACGGGCGGCGCCGGCCGGCGCTCCTCGGTTCGTCGAGGCGGCGGTGCGGGCTTCTCCCCCTCCGAGAAGATCGCCTGCCACGCCGGGTCCACCGACGACGGGTCGTGGAGGTATCGCTCGTACAGCTCGTCCGCGAGCCACGCGTTGACGCCGAACGCATCGAAGTTCTTCGTCATCCGCAAGCGATCTTACCGGCCCGGCGCGGACGCCAACCCGGCACGCTAGGAGGCCGCGGGTGAGGACGTTGCTCGCAGACGAAGCTCACTCAGTGAACACGAGGCTCACCCAGTGAGCACGCCCCGGCGCGGCCGGTCGCCTGTGCGATCGACGCGGCCCGGCGAGAGGCCGGCCGCCGACGATCGAGCGCGGCTCAGGCGCGGCTCACGGCCGGTGGATACGGCACATACGCCACGCTCGCCCGCGAACCGTGGTCGGCGAACGCCTCGGACAACGCCGCCTCGATCGTCGGCACGGGTACGAACCCCGCGTGCTCGATGACCGACGGGTCGTCGGCCCCCGCCACGAACACGCGCCCGGCGTGACGCAAGCGCTTCAGCGGGAACATCGCCATGATCGCGTGCACCGGATGGAACCCGAACCCGGTGCGATACGCCTGCACGTAGTCGGCGCGGTTCGCGAACTCGTCTTCGTATCGCTCGCGCGCTTCGTAAGGGTCCTTGGTCTCGGGGACGACGCGCTCCCACACCTCTCGGTACGACGGATGATGCCGGTCGTCCCACCGGTTCGGGCACGGCGTCGACAGCACGACCGAGCAACCCGGCTTGCCGAGCGCTTCGATCATCCCGCCGAGATAGCCCAGCGCGGTGGAGTACAGCGTCAGCAACGGGTTCGTGTACGAGTACGCGGCGTACGGGCTCCAGTCGGGAACCCCGTACACGACGACGTCGGCTCTCTCGTCGAGGAGCGAGCGACGCGGCGCCATGTGCGCGCGGCTGAGGTCGAGCGCGGCCGCGCGCGTGCCATCGACGGTCCCGCCGAACACGCGCGCAACTTGCAGAGGGTTCGCGAGCACCGTCTCGAGCTTGAAGATGTGCTGCGCGCCCAGCCGCGCGTTCACCATCGCGCCCATCTCGTCGAGCATTCCGTGCATGCGATTGCGGTCGAGCGACATCGACATGTCGTCGGGATTGTGGTGATGACGAATCGAGCGCAACGTGGAGAGACCGACGCAGACCGACTTCCATCCTCCCGAAAAACCACGCGTCGTGGAGCAATTCAGGTAGATCGCCAGGTCGGCGTCGGTCACGTGGCGCGAGACGTCCACGAAGTAGCCGTTCTCGGTCACGCCGAGCGCGTCGATCTCGTCGGGATTCTCGGCGTCGTGGCAGACCAAGCGGTCAGCGAACTCTCTTACCAGGTCCTCACCGATGAGGCGGGCGAGCTCGTCGCGCTCGAACTGCCGGTGCAACGCGTTCGCGCACAGCAACGTGACGTCCTCGCGGCGCACGCCGCCTGCTTCGAGCTCGGCGAGCACCAGCGGGATCGCGACCGGCCAGACCGGCGCATAACAGAGCACGGTGGGATCGTCGAACGCGAGCGTGACGCGGCGCTTGCCGCGCGCGAGATCGCGGAGCGGCGGCGTGTCGACGGGCTCGGTGAGCGCCCGGAGGATCTCGGCGGCGATGTCGGCAACCGGATCAAGCGGGATCGACACGCCCGCCGAGACGACATGCGTGCGGTCAGGCAGCTCCGCCGTGACAAAGCGATCTCCGTGAACGATTTGGTGCTGCATCGCCCCTCCCCGTGCCACCGAACGCGGCGACTATAGCCGCGCCACACGCGCGACAGCGAATACCGGCGAACAATTTGAACCAACTTGCCGCTGGAGCGAGCCCATTGCGTGCCGATACTCGTTGTTGAAGCGAGACATCCGTACTACAGGCGAGAGGTTCGATCTTGGGCACCCACCGACGCACGAATCGTTTCTTTGCGTCCGTTCTCGCCTTTCTGTGCGTTCTAGCAATCCAATCAGTCGCGCAGCCCGCCTCCGGCCCGTCGTTGCGCCCGCCGCGCGGCTACGTCACCAGGTACGCTCGCACGATCGCTCCCGGAATGGATCGGTTCGTCTTTGCCAAGCGCAAGCCGGCGCAGCTCGTCAACGTCGCACGGTTCACGCTGGGCGATCGGTACGAGATGCTCCCGGTCGTCGCGCGCAACACGATCGCGGGACCGGGGCGGCGCACCGAGCTGACGTCGACGATGTGCAGGCGCGTCCGGTGCATCATCGGCGTGAACGGCGATTTCACCGCGGCCGGGAGCCCGGTCGGCGGCGTCGTGGCCGGCAGCGAGGTGCTGCGCAGCGCGCCCGACTCGCGCCCACACGCGATCGTCGGACGTGACGGCAAGATCGCGCTTGCTCCGCTGACGATGCCGGTGACGATCCGCACGACGTACAAAGTCGCGGAGTCCGTCGCCGGCGTGCAGCTTCCGGTGTACCGGTACGAGACGCGCGAGACGTCGGTCTCCGCGATCAACCGCGTGCGCAAGCCGGGCCACGTCGTGCTCTACACGCCGAAGTACGGGCCGCGCACCGAGACGGCGGCGAACGGCGTGGAGATGATCCTGCGCGTGACCTCATCGGGACCCGCGTTCCGGACCGAAGCGCCCACGACGTTCGAGCCGGTGGGTTTCCGTCATGGCGGAAATACCGCAATACCGCGTGGCGGTGCTGTGCTCTCGGGACACGGCGCGGGAGCGCGCACGCTCGCCGACTGGTGGAAAGCGGTGCAAGCAGAGATCGCGCAACCGGAGTCCACGCTCGAGATCGCGAGCAACGCGGAGCAGAGCATGGGCGGCAAGCCGCCGCTGCTGCACAGCGGCAAGAACGCCTACCCCGACAACGCGCTCGCGAGGATGCGCGCGCCGCGAACGATCCTCGGCTGGTCCTCGCGCGGCACGGTGTTCCTGGTCACGTTCGACGGACGCCAGCGCGGGTGGGCGACGGGCGTGACGCTCGCGGAGGCCGCGTCGTTCATGCGCGCGATCGGCGCGACGGAAGCGCTGAACCTCGACGGCGGCGGCTCCACGACGTTCATTCAAGGAGGCAAGGTCGCGAACCGCCCCAGCGACCGGCTCGTGCGGCGCGGCTCGCGCACGACGATGGTGCACGCCCCGCGCAGCGGTGATCGCGTGGTGCGAAACGTGGAGCGTCCGGTGGCGATCGCGCTGGCAGTCGTGCGCGCGCCCACCCGGGAGCAGGAGCCCGAACCCGAATCAACGACCCCGCTCTCGCAAATCGTGCCGCGCTCGGAGGCGAACCCGCAGCGGCAGTGCACGACGTGCTCGGCGCGCCTCATGTTCCGGCGCTGAGCCGTTACGCCCCCACGACCGACAGGAACTCGTCGATGTGCTCGGCCAGCTCGATGGGTGCGCTCATCGGCACGGCGCGCGTCGCGTCGAACACTTCGAGCTGACCCCGTCGCAAGCTCTCGGCGAGCCATCGCGCGGCCTCGAAGCTCACCATCCGGTCCTCGCGAAGGTGGATCACGAGCGCCGGGCTCGCGACGCGGCTGAGGATCGGGCGCAAGTCCTCGTCGAGCGTTCGGTTGAGCATGTCCATCGCGGCGTCGGCACCGGTGGTCTCCCAGTCGGCGCGCATCGCCTCGGCGGTCGCGGCGTCCGCGCCGGCGAACGCAGGCGCGCCGTCGGGCGGCACGGTGAACGCCTTGTGCCATGTCCCCGCCGCGATCCCGTACGGCCACTCCGCGCTCGCCGCCCACTTCGGCGTGCCGCCGATGCACACGACCGCGTGCACGTGGTCGGGCGCGTGCGCCGCCGCGGTCAGCGCGACCTGGCTGCCGCGCACGCCGAGACCGAGCAGGACCGCGGGCTCGAGCGGGATCGCGTCGAGCAGCGCGACGAGGTCCTTGGCGTCCGTCGCGGTCGTGTAGGGCGGACCGGGCTTGCCGGACGCGCCGGTCCCCCGCCGGTCGTAGCACACGACGCGATGCCGGCTCGCGAGCGCGCCCACGAGCGGGCTCACGGACACCGTTGCCGACGAGAGGAACCATTGCGGGACGACGACAACCGGCGGCGACCCCGAGCCGCGCTCGCTCCAGGAAAGCCGTATCGAACCCGTTTCCGCCACCGGCACGGCCGGAACTCTACCTCGCACCCGGCCGAACAACGCCAACTTGCTTAAGGCTTTCCTGAATCGCCGCAAAGTCCCTCGACTCCAAGAAAAACACCGCATTCGCACTATGGAGCCACAGCGGCATCGCTGGCCACACTGCCTGAGATGATTTCCTCCGACCGCCAGACGGCAGGAATCACAACGCGGTTGATCGTTCGGTACGTGCGGTCCCGCAGCGGCGACGAAGCCGTCGGGCAGATGCTCAGGATTGCCGGAGAGTCGCGGCCCGCCGCGGCTCTGGAAGACGAATCCGTCTGGAGCACGTACGACCAGAAGATCCGGCTGTTCGAAGCGGCCGCAGCCGTCCTCGGAGATCCGCATGTCGCGCGCCACGTGGGTGAAGCGGTTCTCGACGAGCGGGTGGGAACCGCCGTCAAGGTGCTGCTGCGCGCGACCGGCTCCCCGGCGCAGGTGCTGCGCAACATCGCGCGCGCCGCGCCGAAGTTCTCCACGGTGTGCACGATGTCGGCGCCGCACGTGGACCACGGCCATGCGACCGTCACCTACCGCCTGCACGACGGGTTCACGCCGAGCCGGTGGGACTGCGACTACAACATCGGCTTGATATCTCAAGTCAACGTGCTGTTCGGTCATCCGCCCGCACGCGTGACGCACGATCGGTGTCAGGTGCGCGGCGCGACGGAGTGCGTGTACGAGGTCTCGCTGCCGTCACGCAAGCGGCGTTTGCGGTTGCCGCGGTCGCGCGTGGCACATCTCACCGACCAGCTGCAAACGCTCAGCGAGCGCGCGGAGTCGTTGCAGACGACGATCGCCGACCTCGCATCGCCCGACGCGGTCGACGTGGTGCTCTCACGCATCGCCGCCCGCGCAAGCGAGGCCGTGCGCGCGCAAGCGTACCTGCTGGTGCTCGCGGGCCTCGGGCGCACCACGCGAACGCTGCATCACGACGGGCTCACCGACGAGCAAGCGCACACGCTCGCGAATCGCATCTGCGACGCGGAGCCCGGCACGATCGACCATGCAATGCTCGTCGTGGACGTCGCGTCGTCGCGGCGCTCGTACGGGAAGCTCGCGGCGCTGTATCCCCACGGCGGCGCATTCTTCCCCGAGGAGCGCCGGCTGCTCGCGGCGTTCGCACGCCACGCCGCCGTCGCGCTCGACGCAGCCGTCGCGCTCGAGGACGCGCGACGCCGCGGCGAAGCGGCCGAGGCGCTGTTCGAGATGTCGCGCTCGCTGTCGTCGGTGACGACGGAATCCGAGGTCGCGCAACGGCTCGCCGAAGCAGCGCCGCGCATCACGTCGGCACAACGGTGCGTCGTCGCCTACTGGAACGCCGCCGAGCAAACGCTCGACTTCGCTGCCGCGTACGGTTTCGACGCCACGAGCGAAGCGCAGCTGCGCGCGTTGCGCGTGTCGCTCGACGACACGCCCGAGCTCAAGCGCATGCTCGAGACGCACGAGCCGCAGATGCACGTCCCCGGCCGCACGACCGACCCGTTCATCGAAGGCATCCTCGAAGCGCTGGGCTCCACCGGCGTCGTCGCCGTTCCGATCCTCGTGCGCGACGAGTTCGCCGGCATCATCAGCATCGACGGCATGAGCGAACGTGCGCGCGACCACGAGCGGTTCACGCAAGACCTTCGCTCGCTGGCCGACCAAGGCGCGATCGCGCTGGAGAACGTGCGACTGGTCTCGCGCTTGAAGAAGCAGGCATATCGCGATTCGCAAACCGGCCTGCCGAACGCGGCGCTGTTCCGCGACCGTCTCCAGGTTGCGCTCGCGCACGCGGAGCGCTCGGGAGAATCGCTCGCCGTGCTGTTCCTCGACCTCGACCGGTTCAAGAACGTGAACGACAACCTCGGTCACTCCGTGGGCGACGAGCTGCTCACGTTCGTGGGACGCAGGCTGGTCTCGTCGGTACGCGCCGGCGACACCGTGTGCCGCATGGGTGGAGACGAGTTCACGCTGCTGCTGCCCAACGTCGGAGGACCGGACGACGCGATGGCCGTCGCGCAGAAGATCCTCGACGGCTTCCGCACGCCGTTCGCGCTCGGCCTCCACGAAGTGTTCATCAGCCCGAGCGTCGGCATCGCGATGTATCCGCAGGACGGAATCGACGTGGACGAGCTGCTGAAGAACGCCGACATGGCGATGTACCGAGCAAAGGACCAAGGGCGCAACACCTATCAGCTGTTCTCACGCGCGATGAACGACGAAGCGTTCGAGCGATTCGCGCTCGAGAGCAACCTGCATCGCGCGATCGAGCGCGGCGAGCTCGACGTGCACTACCAGCCGCAAATCGAGCTGAGCACGCGTCGCGTCGCCGGCGCGGAGGCGCTCGTGCGGTGGACCAACCCGAAGCTCGGCCTCCTCGTCGCGGCGTCGTTCCTGCCGATCGCGGAAGAGAGCGGCCTCATCGTGCAGATCGATGAGTGGGTGCTGCGCAAGGTGTGCGCACAAGGCCGTGCGTGGCTGGACCGCGGCTTCGCGCCGCTGCGGCTGTCGGTGAACCTCTCGCCGCGCATGTTGCAGAGCCGTTCACTCGAGGACGTCGTGCTGGGCGCGCTGCACGACACTGGGTTCCCGCCCGAGCTGTTGCAGATCGAGATGCCGGAGAGCATCACGACGCTCGACCCCGACCACGTCGCGCCGCGCCTGTGGACGCTCGCGCGCGGCGGCGTGCATTTCGCGATCGACGACTTCGGCGCCGGGTACACGTTCCTCTCCCATTTGCGAAGCCTGCCGATCGAGAGCTTGAAGCTCGACAAGACGCTCGTGCAAACGGTGGCCGGCTCCGAGCAAGACGCGTCCGTCGTGCGCGCCGTCATCGCGCTCGCGCACAGCTTGAAGATACGCGCGATCGCGGAGGGCGCCGAGACGCAAGAGCAGCGCGAGTTCCTGGAACGGTTCCAGTGTGACGAGCTCCAGGGATACATCGTGAGCCCGGCGATCCCCGCGAAGGAATTCGAGGCGATGCTCAGCCGGGATCGTTCTCACGCCGCATCCGGCTGAAGAACGGAATTCGAATCGGCGGCGCCCCCGCGATGGGCGTTTCGCGCTCTTGTTGTGGGCACGCTCACGGGCTACCCTGTCCGCCAAGACGCGGGAGGGACGGATGAGCCAAAAGCAGTGTCACGTCCACGGATGCACTTCCCCAACAGACGAGCGGCAAGTGGAGTTGCGTGTTCCGCTCGACGCCAGCGAGAGCCTGAGCCAGCTGACGGTGCGCACCTTCGTGTGCAACGACCACCGCCGCCGGTTCAGCGAAGCGGGGCTATTGAACGAGGGATTGACGCTCGCACAAGCCTGAGCGCGGCGGCCGGGGCAGGCCGTCGCGAGCAGCGATCAGTACGCGGGAGCGTCGCTCGCAGGGAACGACTCCAGCGAGGCTTCTTCGACCTCGTCGTCGCCCTGTTGCTTGGCTCGCTTCAGGCGATCCGCCTCGCCTGCCTCGCCCTTCACGCGCTCTTCGTCGTCCCCGCGCTCGGCGTCCTCGGCCCGCTCGTCGGCGGCTCGGGTCTCGTCATGATCCTTGCGTTCGTTCATCGCCGGAAGCCTGCCCTCGCAATCGGCTGAGCAAACAACTGCATACGACTCACGGACGCATGGTAGTCGCGCGCCGTCCCGGCGTGCGCAACGGCGCCGCGAGCGACGCGAACTCGCAGAGCACGCGCCGTGTGTCGCGCGGGTCGATGATCTCCTCGATCATGAACGCCTCCGCGGTGCGAAACGGCGAGCGCACCTGGTTCAGGCGCTTCTCGATCTCGGCGCGCAGCGCTGCGGGGTCCTCCGCGGTCTCGAGCATCGACTTGAACGCGGCCTCGATGCCGCCCTCGAGCGGCAACGACCCCCAGTCGCCGGACGGCCACGCGTAGCGGAACGAGAACCCGAGGAGCTTGAAGTGCGCTCCCCCGGCGACGCCGTACGACTTGCGAACGACCACCGAGCACCACGGCACGTTCGCCTGCTCGATCGCGAACAGCGCGCGGGCGCCGTGCCGGATCGTGCCGGCGTGCTCCGCGGCGGTGCCGATCACGAACCCCGGCTGGTCCACGAGGTGAACCACCGGGAGGTGGAACGTGTCGGCGAGGTCTACGAAGCGAACCACCTTCTGCGACGACTCCGCGGTCCACCCGCCGGCGTAGTGATACGGGTCGGAGGCGAGGACGGCGACCGGCCACCCGTCGAGGCGAGCGAGGCCGGTCACGGCCGAGCGACCCCACAACTTGCCGATCTCGAAGAACGACTCCCGATCGAACAGCGACGCGATCACGTCTCGCACCTTGTAGGGCTTGCGGCGGTCGCGCGGGATCGCGTCGATCAGCCATTCGTCGCGGCGTTGCGGATCGTCGCGCATGTCGGCGCGCGCCGGGAGGTCGTGCACGCTGTTCGGCAAGTACGACAGGAACCGGCGCGTGCGCTCGAACGCTTCCTTCTCGTCGGCGACCTCGTCGTCGGCCACGCCGTTGCGCGCGTGGATCGCGCTTCCGCCGAGCTGCTCCTTGTCGACGACCTCACCGAGGTGCGCGACGAGCGGCGGCCCGGCGACGAACACCTGCGAGATGCCTTTCACCATCACGGAGTAGTGGCTCGTCACGACGCGCGCGGCGCCGAGCCCAGCGCACGGCCCGAGCGCGAGCGCAACCACCGGCACCTCGCCGAGGTTGCGCACGATCCAGTCGAGGCCGGGGTTGAACGGCACGTACGTACGGCCCATGGTGTCGAGCGACTTCACCGAGCCGCCGCCGCCCGTGCCGTCCACGAGGCGGACCATCGGGATGCGCAGCTCGTACGCCATCTGCTCCGCGAATATCTGCTTTTGGAAGATCGCCGCGTCGGCGGCGCCGCCGCGAACGGTGAAGTCGTCTCCCCCGGCGACCACCGGACGGCCGTCGATGCGACCGCGGCCCATGACGAAGTTCGCGGGGCGGAAATCGGTGAGCGCGCCCCCGTCGTCGTAGGTCGCCGCGCCTGCGATCTCCCCGATCTCGTGGAACGACCCGGGGTCGAGCAAGGCGTCGAGCCGCTCGCGCACCGTGAGCCTGCCCGCCGCGTGCTGGCGTGCCACCTTCTCGGGCCCGCCCATCGCGCGCGCCATCTCCTGCCGGCGGCGCAGCTCCTCGATCTCTGGCTCCCAGGTCACGGCCGCAACGATACGGGCATCGGCCACGCCGAAGAAACCCGGCGACCGCCGTTTCGACCTTTCGGTCGGAAATTTGGGTTCGGACAAAAGGGATGCGCAGAGCGCGCGGAGAAATGCTCGACGCCGACACTCGATCGAGGAGGTCTCGCCATGCCGCTTCGCCGGCTCCTGCTGCTCGCCCTCGCGCTCGCCACGTCGCTCGCGACGCTGGCGGGGGCGCGCGCCGACAACGAACCGTTTCCCGGTTCGAAGCCCGTCCTCAAAGCGGATTCCATGTGGGAGGAAACGCCGTGGGGCTACAAGCTCAAGACGCTTCAGTTCCCCGCCAGCGGATCGTTCGCCACGCTGTACGAGACCGAGGGCTACGGCGGCGCCGGACGGCCGAACATGTACCTGCGCATGCCGGACGGCGAGCTGATGGCGATGGAATTCCGGGGCGCGGGCTTCGACTCCAACGCGCCGCGTGACTACGTGCGGGTGCGTGCGTCGGTGCGCGGCACCGAGTGCTCGGGTGGGTCGTACAACCTCTACGACCGCGTGCACGCGTGGGACGGACACCACATCATCGAGTGGATCGCGGAGCAGCCGTGGTCGAACGGCGCCGTCGGACTGCACGGCTCGTCGCTCTCGGGTCAGACCGCGTACTGGATCACCAGCACGTTCGACGATCCCGCGACGAGCCCGCTGAAGGCGGTAAGCGCGAACCTGCTCCACTCTGACATTTATCGCGACATCTTCATGGTCGGCGGGGTGCAGAACTATCTGTTCCCGACCGTGTGGACGTACGGCACCGGGCCGCACCGCATCCCGCGTGACCGCATGCAGGACGGCATCGACGACGACAACCCTGCGAACTCCACACCATCGTGGTTCTTCACCGACGAGATCTGTCAGTTCAACCAGACCACGAAGTACTCGGCAGGCGACCTGCCGCAGCCGCAGAACGAGCCGGCCTGGGCCGCGATTCGCTCGGTTGACGACGACTGGTACGTCGACCACGCGGCGCTCACGTTCGCGCCGCACATCAAGATCCCGTACTACCAGCAATCGAATTGGCAGGACGAGCAGGTCGGTCCGCGCGGCTTGATCTTGTGGAAGCACATCGACCCGGAGCCGGTCACGATTCAATGCGCGGACAAGCCCGGCGAGACGCGCACGTTCACGCAGCCGAAGAAGATGACGGTGTCGTCCGGCGATCACGGGTGGGGGCAGTTCCACAACCGCGATCTCTGGAAGTTCTACGACCTGTTCCTGCTCAACAAGTGCGGCGCCGAGACGGTGATGGAGCATCGCGTCGAGTCGTTCTTCGAGACGCGCGCCGATGCGCGCACGTCGGACTTCACCGCGCGCGCGTACGGCGACGACTGGCCGCTCGCAGGCACGCGCTGGCCGAAGACCTATCTCCACGGCAACCACGGCATGAGCACGTCGTTGCCGGCGGCATCCGATCCCGGCGACACGTACCTGTCGGGCGTGCCGACGAAGGGTTGGTTCTGGGAGACGCCGGATCAGTTCGCAGGCGTCGAGGGCGAGCTGTGGCAGAAACAGACGTACCCCGATCAAACCTATTACGTGAGCGATCCGATCGGCAGCGCCTCGATGCCGGTGGGACCCGACGGCAACTTCATCGTCAACGGCCCGATCCTCATGAACTTGTGGGCGTCGATGGCCGGCACCGACACCGACTTCTTCGTCTCGGTGTCGGACGTGTTCCCGGACGATCACCCAACCAACCCGGGTTGGGTCTCGTACGTGCAACGCGGATGGCTGAAGGCCTCGCATCGCACCGTGGACGACACGCGGTCGTACTACGCGTTCGATCCGGACAGCGGCAAGGACATCCTGGTGCAGCCGTACATGACGCACACCAACCCGCAACCGGTGGTTCCCGGCGACGCGGTCGAGTACGCGTTGGAGATCTTCCCGCTCGGCCACATCTTCCGGCCGGGTCACCGCATCTTGATCCAGATTCACACGCCGCCCGCAGTGGACGGGCTGTGGGGCTACACGCCGACGCATCAGCCGGCCGCGGTGACGATCCTGCACGACGCGGCGCACCCGACGTGGATCCAGTGGCCGCAGATAACGCTGCCGCAGGATCAGCCGGCGCCCACGAGCGTGGACGGCGACCCGGGATCGCTGATGGTGGCGCCGGCGGGATGCAAGGTGCCGGGAGGGTTCCCGTGCGTGCCGCCGTCGCGGCTCGACCTGTCGTGATGGGCGTGTCTCGGCGTTTCTAGGAGTCGAGGCCGACGATCCGGAGGAGCTGGGTGAGCGTCCGGGGAGGGATCGCCTCGGCGAGCGTTTGATCGGTTCGCGCGAGGGTGCGGA
>JBIOWR010000210.1:0-5575 GCA_044868775.1 Actinomycetota bacterium | reverse complement strand
CTCGCGTTCGCGGCGCCGGATCGCGAGCAGGTCGACGCGCTCCACGCATGGCTGGTCGAGCGCGGCGTGGCGATCCTCTACGACAAGCCCATGACGATGGGCGATCGCTACGCGGTCTTCTTCGAAGACCCCGACCGCCTCAAGGTCGAATACGTGTTTCGGCACATCTGACGCACGACGGACTTCGCACGATATACGCGTGTAATCGCCGTCGTTCATTTTGACGGCAAGTGCAAATACGTCACGCACAAATTGCTACGGCTCTATCACCGGTAATCGTCATTGTTTCATTTGGTCGCGTCCTTCAATAATCAGTTCGTTCGCATGACCAAGGTCCTACCCGGGCCACGACTACAGTCCGAATGCGGACGGGGATACAAGGGGGATCACATGACCGGAAAGCATCGACGCCGCTACGGCGTCGTCGGAACGTCCGCAGCAGTGATGCTTGCGGGATTGCTGTTTCTCGTAACCGTGCCGGCGTTCGCCGTCCACAATCTCGAGTTCCAGCTCGAAGGGAACACCACCGACGACGCAAGTGCCGCGGCGGATTTCGACTGGGAGAGCTTCTTCACGAACAACGCGGACAACGACAACAAGGGGAAGCGTTCGGTGACGCTCCCGCATTCGTCGCGTCCGGGATTCACCGCGTCGGGGTTCAAGGACGACTTCGACCTGCCGGATCACTCGACGTTCGCGACCGGTAGCAAGGACACGCTCGACATCGACACGGGCTGGCAGTGCAAGCGGTCGAACAACGTCGGCGACAAGGTCGACATCGTCAATGCGTACTCGGTGGTGTACACCGCCGGCAACGGCGACACGATCCTGTACTTCGGCGTCGAGAAGTCGTCGCCGAACGGAGACTCGAACATAGCGGTGTGGTTCTTGAAGGATGGAACCGTGGGTTGCGACGCCGCCGGCGGCGGGGCTGAATCGTTCACGGGCGAGCACCAAGACGGCGACTTGCTGGTGGTCAGCGCGTTCACCAACGGCGGCACGCAAGCGAACGTCGCCGCGTACGCATGGCAGAGCGGCGCGCTCGACCCCGACCCGGTCGCAACCGGCGGCCTTTGCGCGGCGGCGGGAACGGCCGACCCGACGGGACAAAACGCGTGTGCAGTCACGAACAGCTCGGCGTCGATCTCGCCGCCGTGGGCGCACCCCGACAAGAACGGCGACGATCTCGACCCGCTGGAGTTCTTCGAAGGTGGCGTCAACCTGACGGCGGCCGGCATCGGAAACGCGTGCTTCGCGCGCTTCCTTGCCAACACGCGGTCCTCGCAGTCGCTCACCGCGACGATCTTCGACTTCGCCGCGGGCGAGCTGCAGCTGTGTGCGCCGAGCACCGACCTGGCGATCACGACGACGCCCTCGACGCCGACCGTGCACCGAGGCGACAACGTCACGATCACCTTCAGCGAGGCGAACGACGGCATCAACACGCTGAACCCGCCGACGCCGTCGAACACCGCCAACGGCGGCTACATCACGACGGACAACGCGAGCTGCACGCCGTCGCACGTGGACACCAACGGCAGCAGCACGCTCCCGATCAACGACGGCGACACGGGAGGCGCCAACTCGCTCAACGCGGATAACGGCAAGCTCGATCCCGGCGAGACGTGGCTGTTCTCGTGCACGCTGTCCAACATCCAAGCGGGCGTCACGATCGAAGCGCTCGGTCACGGCATCGATCCGTTGGGTCGCGACGTCACGTACGTCTACGAGGCGAACCTGCCGTGCGTGAACGCCACCGCGCGCCTGTGCGACGCGGACGAGTGGGCGAAAGTGACGATCACCGTCCTGGCGCCGTCCACGATCCTGACGTACACCGCCGGAGCCGTCATCACGTACTACTACGACGAGCAGAACGACGGCAACGCCGAGTTGACGAAGCCGTCTGGCGGATGGGTCACGGACGACAATTGCTCGCCGGTCGCGGAGGTCACGCACTCCGTCGAAGTCGGAGGCGTCACGGTAGTGCGCAACACCGGTGACACCGACAACGACGAGAAGCTCGACGGCGGCGAGACGTTCCACTTCACGTGCACGAAGACCGTCACCGCGGGTTCGAACCTCGGTCCGTACACGAGCACGGCGGTCGGGCACGGCATCGACCCGCTGGGACACGACGTCACGTTCTGTCCGTACAGCGACGTGACGCCGGCGCTCACGCGGTGCGACCCCGACGAAGCGGATCGCATCTCGGTGGAGCTGACGCACCTCGCCGGGCCGAGCCCGGTGCCGTCGCCGACGCCGTCGGCGACTCCGTAAAGGAACGACGCTCTGGAGAAGGGGCCGGTAAAAACCGGCCCCTTCGCCTTTCTGTGACTTAGAAGCTCCAGAGATGGATCTTGCCGTCGCTCAACCGCGCGGCGAACTCCGGTCGCCCGACGCCGAACGGCACGACGTCGTGCGGGTTCGCGAGCGCTCCCAGCAAACGTGCCTGCTCCCACGCGCCGTTCACGTACCGGCGCACGTACACGTCGTCGTACGAAAGGTCCGTCGCGTCGATCGGGCGGTACGACACCCAGGTCTCGCCGGCGCCCACGACGACGCCGATCTTGGAGATGCGCTCCGCGTATTCGGGAAGCGCGATGAAAGTCTTCGCGCCGTTCGCAGAGATACGCGCCACTGCGACGTTGCTCCCCGCCACGAAAGGATTCGTAGAGAAGACCGTGCGCGTCGCGCTCTGATACGCCAGCGCGACCGCACCACCGTGGGGATCGGGAACCGCCTGGACGTCGGGGTTCTCGGGGTCCGCGTCGTATGCGCCGTCGGCGCCGGAGATGAACTGCGCGTTGGTCCAGTCGACGCTCAAGCCGGAGCCGGTGTCGGTGAGATGCGCGACGCCGATCGACCCCCATGCGTCGGGATCGCAGAACAGCCAGATGGAGCCGTCGACGGGATGCTGCGCCATGGTTTGCACGCTCGACGCCGTCGGCATGAAGCTCAACGAAAGCTGCGACCACGATCCCGCGGCGTCGCGATACGCGACGCGCTGGCCTTGCGGCCCGCTCGATCCGTGCTGGTGCCACGCCGCGACGACGGCGCCCGACTGCGCGACGACGATGTCGCCGGGGCGGCTGTCGGCGTCGCCGAACACGCGCTCGCTCGCGAGCGTCGCCGCGTTCGGAAGGGCCGCGCCGGACAGCGCGTACTCGCGCACGACGACCGGTCCCGCGCCGAGCATGACCCACAAGCGCGGACCGGCGGTGACCGCGTAGCTCGCCTCTGCGAAGCTCTCGGTCCAGTTCCAGGGGAGCGCGGCATGACTCACGTTTCCGGTGGACGCGTCGCGGACGTACACCCACGGCGCGTGCGACGACGACTCGATGTAGAGCATGAAGGACAGATCGCCGAGCGACGCAGTGCGGCCGCGCCCCACCGGCATGACCGCGGCGCCGACGGACGGGTTCTGGACCACGTCGGCCGGCGCGTTCGAGAACTCGACGCTCACGCTCGCGCTCGCCGCGTTTCCTGCGGCGTCGAGCGCGCGAGCGGAGATCGTGTGCGTGCCGTCGCCGTACGCCGCGGCGTCGATCGCGGTGCTCCACGACGCGGCTCCCGACGCCGCCTGCCACGTGCCGGCGTCCACGCGCACCTCGACGCGCGAGATGCCGACGTTGTCGCTCGCGCTTCCGGCGACGGTCACGGCGCCGGAAACGGACGAGCCGGCCGACGGCGTGGCGATCGCTATGGAAGGCGCCCTGGTGTCGGAGCACACGCTGCGCTTCGGGTTGCACGTCGAGCCGCCGCCGCTCTTGGGCGCCGCGTCCGAACGCGCGGGAGCGATCAGCGCAATGGATGCCAGAAGCGATAGAAATGCGACAGTACACTTTCGGGCCGCAACGTACATTCCCACCTCGTCCCGTTCGATGTGCCGGTGATCGAACGAACGAACGGGTGGTCTGCGCGTCACAGGTTTCCCGATGACCTGTTCGGCAACCCGGCTACCCCCAGTGGGCCCGTGGCTTTGCGTCCCCGCCTTCCGGCGGGTTTGCCCGTTCGCAGGTTCTTGTGGCTGAGATCGGTGCGGGCAGGGACCGGCTTTAGAAACGTGTCCTCAGCGCGTAGATAGTCGGTGACGGTACGGCGTGCCCGTTTGGTGCGTCGATCGTCGAGGACGACGACGTCGCGCCGGGCGCGAAGATTAGTGCGTTCCTCCTATGGACTCGCGGAAAATGCCGCGTACCGTTATCTGCGGGGGTGCATCTCGCCGATGACGAGGTGCCGGGTGGTACGGGGGACCACATGCGCGCGCAGCACTATCCGTTTCGAGCCGTCGCGCACGAGCTGCTGAATCCGCCGACGCCGTTGCGCGGCGGCATGGAAACGATCGCGCACGACCGTACCGGCTACGCCGTTCGCGATCGCTTGCTCGACATCGTTCGCCGGCAATCCGTGCGGTTGGAGTGGCTCATCCGCGCGGCGGTCGCCGACCCGTCGCCGGTCGCGCGCCCCACGATGTTCGACGCCTCCGTCGTGATTCGCGAATCGGCGGCGCTCGCCGGAGCGGAGTGCGGGCAACTTCCCGTGCTCGCCGTACACGCCGACGAGGAAAGCTTCCGCCTCGCCATGGAAGCCGTGCTGATGGCGATGACGCGCGGCGGATGCGCGGCCGTCGTCGACGCGACGCGCGAGCGCTTGCGCGTCACGAGCGCGTGCCGCGCGATCGAGGACACGACGTACCATTGGAAGATGAAGCTCGCGCGCGGATTGCTCCACGGCAACGACATCGCGCTGCGCGTCCGGACGACGGACGGCGGATCGGTCGCGACGATGTCGTTCCGTTCGCTGCGCGTCTTGAGAAGCGTCACGTGACCGCGCGCGGCGAGTCGTGATCGCCGCTCAGCGCCCCATCAACCTCCGCGCGGCCTCCTGAATCGAACCGCTGAGCGCCGGGTAGATCGAGAACGCTTGCGCCAGCTGCGACACGCTGAGGCGCGCGTGCACGGCGACGGAGATCGGCAGGATGAGATCGCTCGCGTGCGGCGCGACCACCGTGCCGCCGACGATCGTTCCCCCGCCCGGCGTCGCGACGAGCTTCACGAAGCCGTCCTCGAGCCCCATCATCTTCGAGCGCGCGTTGGTCGCGAGCGGCAGGCGCATCACGTCCACGACGAGGTTGCGCGCGCTCGCTTGCGGCTCGGAGATGCCGACCGTGGCGATCTCCGGATCGGTGAAGACCGTGGACGACACGGCGTCCGATCGAATCGGCGTCACCGCTTGCCCGAGCGAGTGCCACATCGCGATGCGGCCCTGCATCGCCGCGACCGACGCGAGCATCATCCCGCCGGTGACGTCCCCGGCCGCGTAGATGTGTCCGGCGGACGTGCGGCTCACGCCGTCCACGGGCAACCCCCCGCCTTCCGACACGAGCACGCCGGCGGCTTCGAGGCCGAGGCCGGCTGTGTTCGGCACTTGCCCGACGGTAAACAGCGCGTGCGAGCCGCGCAGCTCGGTCCCGTCCGTCAAGTGCCGAACACAGCCGGCCTCGGCCTCGAAGCCGCCGGCGTGCTCGTGTCGGAAGGCGGGGGGTTGCCCGTGGACGGCGTGAGCCGCACGTCCG
>JBIOWR010000209.1:0-2214 GCA_044868775.1 Actinomycetota bacterium | reverse complement strand
ACCCGCGCGGTCCATCGCGAACACGACCGAGAGGTCCTGCACCGCGACGTCGTGCAGTACCTGATCGAAGCCGCGCTGCAGGAACGTCGAGTAGATCGCGACGAGCGGGACGATGCCCTGCGTCGCGAGGCCGGCGGCCATGGTGACCGCATGCTGCTCGCAGATGCCCACGTCGATGAGACGATGCGGGAACTCGCCGAAGAGCGGTAGGAGTCCGGTGCCGCCCGGCATCGCGGCGGTGATCGCCACCGTGCGGTCGTCGTTCCTCAGGATCTCGCGGACCGTGTCGGCGAAAACGGCGGTGTACTGCGGCGCCGTCGGCTTCGCGGAGCCGGTCGCCGACACGCCATGCCACTTCACGTTGTCGTCCTCGGCGGGGCCGTACCCGTGGCCCTTCTGCGTGTGCACGTGCACGAACACCGGACCATCGCGGAAGTCGCGCGCCTTCGCGAGCACGCTCTCGACCGCGAAGAGATCGTGGCCGTCCACCGGGCCGAAGTACGTGAAGCCGAGCTGCTCGAAGAGCAGGTTCGGGATGAGTAGCGCCTTGAGGCTGTTGAAGATGCGGCGCCGCGCCTCCTCCGCGAGCTCGCCGGCCGGCATGTGGTCCAGGACCTGCCGCACGACGTGCTTCGCACCGCGGTAGGGGGTGGCCGTGCGGAGCGTCTCGAGCATGCGTGAGACCGCGCCGACGTTGGGCGCGATGCTCATGCCGTTGTCGTTGAGCACCACGATGACGCGCCGCTTGTCGTGGCCGATGTTGTTGAGGCCCTCGAACGCCAGGCCGGCGGTCAGCGCGCCGTCGCCGATGACGGCGACGACGTGGAAGTCCTCGTGCTTGAGGTCACGCGCGAGGGCCATGCCGTGAGCGGCCGAGATCGACGTGCCGGCATGACCGGCGCCGAACTGATCGTGCTCCGACTCGGTCCGCACGAGGAAGCCCGAGATTCCGCCGAGCTGTCGTAGCGTGTCGAAGCGCGCTCGGCGCCCGGTGAGCATCTTGTGAACGTAGGCCTGATGCCCGGTGTCCCACACGATCTTGTCGCGCGGTGACTCGAAGACGCGATGGAGCGCGACGGTGAGCTCGACGGTGCCGAGGCTGGACGAGATGTGGCCGCCGGTGCGCTGCACCGCTTCGACGGTGTACTCGCGGATCTCGCGACAGAGCTGCAACAGCTCGTCGCGGTGAAGCGCGCGCAGGTCCTGCGGAACGTTGACGCGCTCGAGCACGGACATCGTGCCCATACTACGGGCGCGTGCTCGATCTTTCGTCTCACGCGGTGGTCCTCACCGGTGCGACCGGCAATCTCGGAGCGGCGGTGTTACGCGCGTATCTCACACGTGGGACACACGTCGCCGCGGCGGTGCGCGACGAAGCGAAGGGCGAGACCCTGCGCGCCTCTCTCGCCGACGTCGCAGGCGGTGAGGACGACACGCGACTGCTCGTGATCGAGGCCGACCCCGCTGACCTCGCGGCCATGGAGGCGCTCGTCGAGCGCGTGCTGCGCGCCTGGGGCCGCGTCGACATCCTCAACAACCTGGCGGGCACGTTCAAGAGCGGACCGGCCCTGGATCCCGGCCTCATGCGCGAGCTGTGGGATACCAACGTGCTCACCGCCGTGACCGCCGCATCCGCGTGCCTGCGTCCGATGCGCGCGCGCGGCTACGGCCGCATCGTCAGCGTGTCGGCCATCGGCGCGCTGAAGGGGTCGAGGAACAGCGCCGCGTACGCGATGTCGAAGAGCGCGCTCCTGCGCTGGACCGAGTCGCTCGCGGCGGAAGTGAAAGGGGATGGGATAACGGTGAACGCGGTGCTGCCGACGACGATGGACCATCCGGTGAACCGCGCGCAGATGCCGAAAGCTGATCCGACGCTCTGGCCTTCGCCGGAAGAGGTCGCGAACGTGATCCTCTTCCTGTCGTCGCGCGAGGCGAGCGGCGTGACCGGCGCGGCCATCCCCATCACGGCGCGGACATGAGGAGGACGAGATGGAATTCCAGCTGCTGAAGTTCGTACACGTTCTGCTCGCGATCGTCGCGGTCGGGTTCAATGCCTCGTACGGGATCTGGCTCGCACGCGCCGCGAAGGCGCCACAGTCGACGCAGAGCTACGTGCTGCGCACCATCAAATTCCTCGACGATCGGATCGCGAATCCGGCGTACGGCCTGCTGCTCGTCACCGGGATCTTCATGGCTCTGGGCGCGGGCATCCCG
>JBIOWR010000208.1:0-3115 GCA_044868775.1 Actinomycetota bacterium | reverse complement strand
ATGCCGGCCATGCGCGATACGTCACGCGCTGGGGAATGGCCGGTCGCGTGAAGGTGTTCATGTAGCGCGCGGCGTCTCCCCATTCGTCGACGATCGCGTGCGAGTAGTGCTCGTAACCCGGGAACAGGTAATAGCGATAGCGATATCCGAGCGAGCGCAGCTTCTCGGCCACCATCGTCACGCCGGGCGACGGAACCAGCTCGTCGTTCGTGCCGTGATAGATCACGTACGGAAGGTTCCGCGCGTTCTCCAAGATGTTGTAGGTGAATTCCGCTTCCGCGTCGCCGCCGTTCTGCGGTGACATCGGCGGCCCGACGCCCGCCCACAACCCTTGCGTCGGTGGTCCGCTCGTCGGAAACGCCGACGCCCACCGGTCCGGATACAGCAGCCCGAGGAGATAGGACGCGAAGCCTCCCATCGAATAGCCGGAGAGCGATATGCCGCGCGGATCGATGTTGAAGCTCGCCGTCGAGTCGTCCCACACGTCGAGGAAGTCTTCGTGGCCGCGCCCCACGTACCACGACGACGTGCCGCGCGCGCTCGGCGTGATGACGACGTTGTCCACCTGCTCGCCGAGCTGGCGCAGCAAGCCGGGAACCCAAGCGGCGGCGTCGTGCGCGTGCCCGCCGCGATAGTGCGTCCACCACGTGGCGCGGCTCTGCGTGCCGGTGTGGCGGTAGCTCGACGGCAGATACAGGCCGTAATGCTGGAACGCTCCCTGGAAGTAACCGTTGTCCTCGACCTCGCGATTCACCGGGGAGTCCGACACGTACACGCGCTCGAAGTAGCCGCCGGGCTTCGGCGTGAACGATTCGGTGGCGCCGCCGGTGAGCTTGCCGAGCTGGATCGTGGTGAAGAACGGGTCGATGTTTCCGTCTCGAAGCGCGAACGCTTGATCGTGGTCCATCCAGATGCGTTGCGGCTCGTTGGGACGGAACGCAACGTTGAAGAGATCGCTCTTCGCACCGGCAGGGCGCGTGACCGCGAAGTCGGTGCCGGTCTCGTTCACGACGCCGGTGGCGACGCCGACGATCATCTCGGGCGAGTACGAGTACAGGCGCGAGCGCAGGAACCGCACCTCGATCGCATTCGTGTATCCGCCGGCGTCGACCGCGACGTCCGGCGAGCACACGTCGCTGCACGGGTCGAGCAGGACGTTGTTGCGGTGCCGCATGAACCGGCCGGTGCTGCTCGCGAGGATGCGCCACTCCGCGGCGGTGGTGATGCCTCCCGGAGCGGACCACGAGCCGCCGGGCTCGGTGTCGATGAGGATGAGCACCCCGGTGCGATCCTTTTGCATGCCGGTCGTGCGCACGAGGAAGTACACGTACTCGTCGTCCGCGGCGACGCGCACCTCTTCGATGTCGGCCTCGTCCTTGAAGCCGGCCGGGTACGCGGCGTCGCCGTAGCGGATGAGCGATCCCGCCGGCGGCGGCGCGTCGAACTGATCGCCCGCGGCTTGCGACAGCGCCTCGATGCGATAGGTGCGCGCTTCGGCGTTCGCGAGCGTGTCGGTGTACGCCACGCGGTCGGCGTCCTGGCCGTCGTCGGCTCCCCAGTCGTCCATCAGGTAGTCCTGGTACACGTACTCGCCGTGCGAGTAGATCGCCGTCCCGCCGAGTCGCGTGATCTCACCGGTCCAGTCGGAGACGTCGCCGTCGACGACCTTGGGCGTCGGCGTGACCGAAGCCTCGGCCTTCGTCACGAGGGTTCCCTTGGCGACCTGCGCTCCGGCCACGGGAAGATCCGGGACGGTCTCGGGGATCGCGGCCTGCACGAGGCCGGGAACCGCGACGGCGAGGACGACGAGCAGAATCGGCAGACGGCGCATGAGTTCTCCCGGCTAGAGGCGAGCCCGAACGCCTCCTGCTTTCGCCGCTTTTGCCGCCGGCTCCTGCCTAGGCGTTCCGCCGCCGCGCGTTGCGCAGCGCGAGCGCGAACCCAACCACGCACGCGCCGAGCACCAGCGCCGCAACCGTCACCTTGGTCGTTCGCGAAGAGTCGTCTCCGCCCGGCGACGAGACCTTCACCGGAGGCGGCAGCGCCTCCACGGTGACGGCCACCGGCCTGGCCTGCACGGTGTCCACCCCGTCGGTGGCTTCGATCGTCACCGCGTACGTCCCGGCGGGCAGGGGAGACCCGCCCGCATCGACCAGATCGATACCCACGGCGTTCGGCCCCGAGGTCTGCGACACGACCTCGCCGCGGCGGAGCTCCTTGCCGTCTTGGAGCAGGATCGGTTGCACCTTCACCGACGACGCAAGCTCGTACTGGATCGCCGCGCGCCCGCCCACGAGCACGCGTTGCGTCTCAGGGCCGATCGGATCGATGGACAGCACGGGCGTGATCGAGCCCGCGCGCAGCATGCGCAGCGTGCGCCCGCCGCTCACCGTGAACTGCCGTCCGAGCGTCACGCTTCCGGAAGGACCCCGCGCGGTGAAGTTGCCGTCGGCGACGACCACGACCTTTATCGACTGATCGGCGAGCAGCACGCGCAGCGCGCCCGGCTCGCGCGTGGCCGTCGGGCGCAGCCCGCCGTAGAAGTGCGCGAGGATGTCCTCCGCGGAGCGCCCGCGCGACGCGAGCGAGCGCGCGCCGTACTGGGACATGCCGACGCCGTGCCCCCACCCGCGCCCGTCGAGGATCACCACGCCGTTGCGAATCACGATCGTGAAGTGCGGCGACGGAACTGTTTGCGGGATGCGCTTGCCGTCCTTGCCGATCGGCGGATACTTCCCCGGGAACAAGCAGTCCGCTTGGTTGTTCGCGTCGCGCCGGAAGCGATCGAGCGAGATCGTCGCGCTCGCCGACCCGCCGCGCACGACCAGCGACGAGCCGCGCACCGACGCCGACGTGATGAGCGGGCCGCTCCACCGCCCCGCCGCGCGCAAGATCGCGGTGAGATCGGTCAGCGGGATCTCGGAGTGCCAGTGCGCGAGCGGCGCGTCGTCGTCCTCTCCCGTGGTGGGTTTCAGATAAGGGAGCGGCGATCCGCCGAAGCCCTCCGCGTTCGACACCGTGCGCCCCCACGACGTCGAGAAGTAAAAGGACTGGATCGGCTCGCCGCGATACTCCAGGATCCTTCCGGCCGTCTCGCGCACCGCGCGTTTCCAGG
>JBIOWR010000207.1:0-3908 GCA_044868775.1 Actinomycetota bacterium | reverse complement strand
GAACACGCGCACGCGTCCGCTGCGCGGGTCGACGCTGCCGTAGATGCCCGCTTGCCCGGTGAACCACAGCACGCCGCGACCGTCGAACGCCGGCGTGTTGAGGTTCACCGAACCGCGCGGCACCGCGAACCGTCGCACAGCGCGCGTGCGCGCGTCGACGCGCACGATCGCGTTGAGGCCCGAGTCGGTGACCCACGCTGCTCCGTCCGGGCCCACGATCACGCCGTGTGGGGCCGAGCCGTTGCCGAGCGCTACGTACGTCGACCGTCCGGTCCGTGGATCGAGGTGACCGAGCTCACCGCTTCGCTGCGCGGTGAACCACACTCCCCCGTCGTTCGCCGGTGCGACGTCGTGCGGGTGCGAGCCTGCCTTGACGGCGAACTCCTGGAGAACGGGCGTTGCGGCCGGCACGACCGACGCGGAAGGCGAGGCGGAGAGCGACGGTGACGGTGAGTTCGTGGTCGCCGTGGTTCGCGGCGTCGTGCCGGTGCACGCGAGCAGGACGAGCAGCGGCGGCAGTGATGCGATCGCCCGAGCGCGCATGGCGCTATCGAATCATATTCGCTCGCCCTGTACCGATTGGAGCGTCATCGGGAGTATTCTTCGCCGGTCCGGTACCGTCGGTTGCCGCGGCCGCACACCGCGTCAAGTCAAGGGAGTGTTGCACAATGAAGTCACGTCTTTGGGTTCTTGCAAGCCTCGCGCTGACGACGGCGCTTGCGGCGATCGCACCCGCATCCGCCGCCGATCGGCCCGCCGGGCTCGGCTGGAGCCCGCGGCAAGCGCAGGGCTCCGACGGCGACGCGTCGGCGCACGCGCGCGTTCGTCTCGACGAGCACGGCGCGCCGATCGGCGTTCCGCGCGCGGAGCCGAACAAGCCGTCGACCACGCCGCGCACGCGCATGCCGAACCGCGCAACCGGTGAAGGCTCGACAGCTCGCCCGGCGCGCGCACCGTCGGACCCGTCGCTGCCGCTGACCGGCACGCCGTCTCCCGAGGTGGCGAGCTTCGAAGCGATCGCCGACGACAACACGCGCGTTCCTCCGGACGTCGCCGGTGCGGTAGGCCCCACGAAGCTCGTGGTGATGAACAACGCGCAGTACAGCATCCAGGATCGCGACGGCACCAACGGCTCGCCGCAATCGCTCGACTCGTTCTGGTCGCCGCTCGCCGGCAGCCACGATCCCTTCGACCCGCGCGTGGTCTTCGACCCGATCTCCGGCCGCTTCATCGCGGCCGCGGTCTCCAACGCGGCATCGACCAGCTCCGAGATCCTGCTCGGCGTGTCCGACGACGAGACGCCGTCGTCGTGGGATCTCTTCTCGGTTGCAATCGGCTCGTCCACGCTGTGGGCGGACTTCCCGATCCTCGGCTTCAACAAGAACTGGATCGTGGTGACCGTCAACATGTTCACGATCGCCGACGACACGTTCGATCACTCGCGCATCTACGTGTTCCGCAAGAGCAAGGTGTTCGCGAACATCACGACGGATATGTTCCGGCTGTTCAACGACTCCACGATTCACCCCGACGAGTTCGACCGCTCGTTCGCGCTCGTACCGGCGGTGACGTACGACGCGACGCAGGGATCGCTGTTCCTCGTCGAGGACTATTGGGGTGAGATCGACATCTTCGACGACGGCAACCTCTGGGGCGTGCTGCGCATCAGCAAGGTGAGCGGCAGCGTCGGCGCGGAGACCTACACGACCGACGTCGGCGTGTTCACCGACTCGGAGTGGGACGACGGATTCTCCGCCGCGCAGCCCACCGAGTTCGCGCCGCAGAGCGGCACCACGCGCAAGATCGACACCGGCGACGCGCGCATGCAGAGCTGCGTCGTCCGCAACGGCACGATCTGGTGCGCGCACACCGTGTACCAGCCCGGCGACGGCGACACCGACACGGCGCCGACGCGCGCGACCGTGCAGTGGTGGCAATTCGACTTCGCCGGCACCGTGAAGCAGCGCGCACGCATCGAGGACCCGGCGAACGTGGTGCACTACGCGTATCCGAGCATCGCCGTGAACGATTCGGGCGACGTACTCATCGGGTACTCGCGCTTCTCGGGCACGACGTTCGCGAGCGCGGAGTACTCGTTCCGGTCGAACCTCGACGCGGCGAGCACGCTGCGCGACACGGCGGTGCTCAAGGAAGGCGAAGCCTCGTACGAGAAGGACCTCACCGGCAGCATCGCGCGGTGGGGCGACTACACCACGACGATGGTGGACCCGCTGAACGACGGCGACCTCTGGACGATCGGGCAGTACGCGGAGTCCGAGGCGTCGAGCACGGGCGACCCGGACGTCGACGACCGCTGGGGCATGTGGTGGGGACACATGCCGTCCACGACGTTCGACGTGCCGATCTCGATCACCGGGACCCTCGACGCGTTCTTCGCCGACCCGGTCGGCCCGCTCGAAAACGAGTCCAACTTCGTGGTGAGCGACGTCTCCGCCGGAGGCACAACGGTCGACGGAGCGCTGGAGTGCTTCGACGACGGCGGCCTGACCGTCGACTGTGCTCTCGGCACGACGGTCGCCGCGACGTTCACGCCTACATCGCTCCTCACGCCCGGCAAGCAGTACCAAGTGACCGTGAACCCCAGCGGCGTCGGGACGCCGGTGGAGCAGAGCGGGACGCCGGTCGCCTACTCGTCGCGCAAGTTCAAGGTCACGTCGGAAGAGGAGTCGAGCAAGGCTGCGAAGCCGATGTGGCGCTCGGTCACGTCGGGCTCCGCGATCGGCGGCTCGTATCACACCGACCATCTCGGTGGAGCGACGGCGTCGTTCTCGTTCACCGGCGCGCGCGTCATCTGGTACACGGTGACGAGCCCGGCGCAAGGCCTCGCCGACGTCTTCATCGACAACGTCTTCAAGGGCACCTTCAACCAGTACTCGGCGGTGACGCGATACGGTCAGGTGCGAGCGTTCACGGTTCCCGACGGCACGCACACCATCAAGATCGTGCCGAAGGGCCTGAAGGGATCGGGGTCCGGCACCGACACGCACGTGGCGGTGGACGCGTTCCGCGTGTACCCGGCGTCGGGCGGCAACGGGACGCTGTTCGCCAACCCGACGCTGACGTTCACCTGGCGCACCGTTCCCACGCCGCTCGCATCGGGCGGGCGCTACGCGATCGGCAACATCCAGTACTCGACGTTCTGGTTCACGTTCTACGGCACCTCGCTCGATTGGGTGACGATCATGGCACCGACGATGGGCAGGGCCGCCGTGTACGAGGGCAACGCGTTGCGCGGCGCGTGGGACAACTACTCCGCGACCACGAAGTTCGGCATCAAGCGTCATATGAACTTCGCGAACGGGTTCCACACCATTCGCGTCGTGGTTGCCGGGACGAAGAACGCCTCGGCGACGGGAACCTACGTCGCGGTGGATCGCTTCATCGCTTCATAGCTCCGCGTACGAATCGCGAGGAGGAGGCGGCCGAGCGTCGCCTCCTCCTTCGTTTCGTTCTCAGGCCGTCGGCACTCCGCGGATGAGCGCGGCGATCTCCTCGATGCGGCCGGGGTCGCCCGGACGCGGGATCCACGGGAGCTTGACGGCGTCGCCGCGCGTGCGGGGCACGAGATGCAAGTGGAAGTGAAAGACCGTCTGGAACGCGACCGCGCCGGTTGCGTGCAGGATGTTCATGCCCTCGGGCTGCACCGCGTCGCGGATCATGTGCGCAACGCGCGAGGCCGCAGTCATGACGTGCGCGGCCTCGTCCTCGCCGATCTCCCACAGGTCCCGCACGTGCCGCCGCGGGATCACGAGGGTGTGCCCGTCGGTCGCCGGGTTGATGTCCATGAACGCAACGGCGTGCGCGTCCTCGTAGACCTTCCATGCGGGAGCGCGATCCTCGACGATCGCGCAGAAGATGCAACTGCTCATGCCGCTCATGCGGTTATT
>JBIOWR010000206.1:0-2902 GCA_044868775.1 Actinomycetota bacterium | reverse complement strand
GGGTTCGCGCGCGACGTGCGTCCGTGAAGGCGTCGGTGCGTGGCTGCAACCCGGCGACGACGTCGCTACGAACGGCAGCGCGCACGGACGCGAGCCGCAGCGCGTCGAAGCGCCGCCCATGGAAGGTCCCATTCGCATCTTCGGCTCGTTGCCCGGAGCCTGGCGCGCCGGCACGCGCGCCGACCGCATGGGGTACGCGCTCGACGGCGAGCCGTTGCGCAGCGGCACCGCCGACGAGTGGTCCGAGCCGTTGCTCCCCGGGTTCGTGCAAGTGCCGCCGGGAGGGCAGCCGATCGTGCTGATGGTGGAAGGGCCGACCGTCGGCGGCTATCGCGTCGCCGCGATCGTGCACTCCATGGATCTCCGGCTCCTCGCGCAAGCGAAGCCGGGAACCGCGCTCGACTTCATTCCTGCGTAGATTCGTCGGTCTCGGGCTCCTCCACGACCGACAGATGGCGCGGGCGCGGTCTCCGCTCGACACGAAACCTTCGCATCGCCGCGCGAACCGACAAGCCGAACAGCACCGCCGCTGCAACGACGGCGGCGCCGCGGTTCGCTTCCGCGGCCTCCAGCGCGAAGCCGAGGATGACGCGCGCGAAGCCTCCCGCCATCATCACGACCACGAGCAGCGCGACGAAGCGGAACCACCAGCTCTCGCGCCAGCCGATCATCTACCCACCGTTGCGCAGCATCGCGAGGTCGGCGCGGTCGGCGTCGTCGAAGTCGTCGGGCGGTCCTCCTCCGAGCAAGTTCTTGATGGAGACGTCCTCCACCGCCCAGAACATGACCGACTCGTCGTTCGAGGAGTGATGCGGATGCTGCGCGTCCTCGTGCGCGATGCGCGATTTGTAGCCGATGTTGACGAGCGCGAGCAGGTGGCCCGCCTCGTGCACGATCACGGCGCGCTCGATCTCGGTCGCGAGGAACACCGCGGTGGTGGCTTCGTCGATGCGGTCGCGAAAGATCGCCGCCGAGGACGCGTCGAACGCAACGCCGAGCGCGCCCGGCGCATCCGACAGCTCGCCGTCGAGGTACACGATCCATATCGTCGCCGTGTCGCCGGCCGACCGCGCGCTGCGCGCCCACCGCTCGATCGCCTTGATGTCTTCGATGGAGTACGAGCTACCCGACGACGCGATCGCCGAGCCGCGCTGCACGACGACGCCGCCCGGCTTGGCGCACACTCCCGACAGCACTTGCTGCAAATGGTTCAGCGCGTTCGTGGAGGGTGCGCGCCCTTGCACGTAGTCGACCTCCACGACGAGCCGCCGCGCGGGCGACGAGCGCAAGAACGTTCGCGCCATCCCTCCGAGCGGGCCGTCGTCGTCGTACACGGCACCGGGAACCGAGGATGCGACCGTCGGCGTGCCGGGCAATCCCTTGCCGGACGACGGCGACGCGCCTTGCTGGGTGCGCTTGCCGTTGGGAGACGATCCGGGCGTCGCGGAATTCGAGATCTCCACGCGCGACGGCGAGCACGCGGACAACAACAGACCCGCGACGACGATCAGTGGAACGAAACGATGTGTGGAGATCAGCCCATGCCGACGTGCTGCGCGCGCTGGTACTGCTTGCCCTCGGTGAGGAACGACGGCGCGACGCACACTTCGACTCGCTGGAACTCCTTGATGTTCTGATAGCCGCACGTCGCCATCGACTCCTTGAGCGCGCCGACGAGGTTCATGCGTCCGTCGTTCACCGGCGCGGGACCGAGCAGGATCTCGCTCAGCGTCCCGGCGATGTCGGTGCGAACGCGCGTGCCGCGAGGCAGATCGGGGTGGAACGTGGCCATGCCCCAGTGGTATCCACGCCCGGGAGCTTCGGCCGCGCGCGTCAGCGGCGAGCCGATCATCACCGCGTCCGCGCCGCACGCGATCGCCTTCGCGATGTCGCCGCCGGTGCGCATGCCGCCGTCCGCGATCACGTGCACGTAGCGTCCGGTCTCCTGCAAGTGGCGCATGCGCGCGCCGGCCGCGTCCGCGATGGCCGTGGCTTGCGGCACACCGACGCCGAGCACGCCGCGCGTCGTGCACGCCGCGCCGGGACCGACGCCGACGAGCACGCCGACCGCTCCGGTGCGCATGAGGTGGAGCGCGGTCTCGAACGACGCGCAGCCTCCGACGATCACCGGCAAGTCGTACGAGGCGATGAACTCCTTGAGGTTGAGCGGTTGCGTGCGGGTGGAGACGTGCTCCGCCGACACCACCGTCCCCTGGATCACGAGGATGTCCAGTTCCGCGTCGAGCGCGATCTTGTGGTACTTCTCGACGCGCGCCGGCGTGAGCGAGGCGGCGCACGTGACGCCGGCCTCCTTCACCTCGCGGATGCGCTTGTAGATGAGGTCTTCCTGGATCGGCGCGCGGTAGATCTCTTGCATGCGCGGCGTGGCGTCCTTGTCCGACAGCTGGGCGATCTCCTCGTACAGCGGCGTCGGGTCCTCGTAGCGCGTCCACAGGCCTTCGAGGTTGAGCACGGCGAGGCCGCCGAGGCGTCCGAGCTCGACGGCGACCTGGGGCGACACCACCCCGTCCATCGCCGAGGCAAGCACGGGGATCTCGAAGCGGAAGGCGTCGATCTCCCACGAGACGTCGACGTCGTCGCGGTCGCGCGTCCTGCGCGACGGGACGATCGAGATGTCGTCGAACCCGTACGCGCGCCTGCCCGCCTTGCCGCTACCGATCTCTACTTCCGCCATAAAAGGAATCCCCCCGCACGAGATCCGAAGTTTCGAATAAGCCTACCGTTTGCGGAGGGCGGTTGCAGGCGCCGCCGCGCGGGTTCAGCCGACCGGGAGCACGTCCCGGCGCGAATGCGGCAGCGCGTCGATCAGCTCCGGGAGCGCGCGGATGTCAGCCGGGTCCACCTGCGCGAGCGCACGCTTGATGCGCGCGGCAAGCACGCG
>JBIOWR010000205.1:0-6543 GCA_044868775.1 Actinomycetota bacterium | reverse complement strand
CAAGGGATCGCTCAGCAACGGGTAGGTCATGCCGGCAAGCGTGTCGCGGTTCGCGTGGTAGAAGTCGACCCACTTCTTGACGCGGGCGCGCTTGGTTGCGTCGAGCTCGGCGTCAACGGGGAACGAGAACGTGATGTGGCCGAGCAGCGAGGCCGCCATGTTGCGATCGACGCCCTCCAAGGTCGCGCGATGCGCGGGTTGCGCGAGCGAACGCATGCCGAGCGAGTACCCCGGCACGTACGGAGAGAGCTTCCAGATCGTGTGCAGCAGCGTCGTATTCGACGGGCCGCCGTTCAAGAACCATGCCGGCCCGCGCGCCGTGGACTCGAAGGGGAACATCCGATAGTCGTTGGTCTCGTCGATGGAGATCGTGACGTTGGGGCGAGCGGCTTGAACGCGATCGATCATGTCCACGAACGCGTCGTGATACTCGTACATCGTCACCGGGAACGCTCCCCCGCAATCCACCCACACGAGGAAGTCGAACTTGAAATACCGCGCTTGATAGACATCGATCGCGCGCATGATGCGACCCTCCATGTAGTCGATCATGCGCATCGGCTCTGTGGGGTTGTCCGGGTTCACACCCATCGCAAGCGGGTTCCACACGCCGAGACCGGCTTCGTTCGAGCCGTCGTTCGGCTCGGCGACGTTGTACACGGCGAGCGCGTCGCCGACCGGCATGCACGCCCACTGCGGGTTCGTCTGGAACGCTTTCGACGACGGGTTGAACTCCATCGGGTTCATCCACAGTCCCAATTCCATGTCGCCGAGCTCGCCGCGCACTTGTGCGAACGTCGCGTCGTTGAAGCGGGGGCGGAACTTCGTGCCGGGCTGGCCGTCCCAGCGCGGCTCCGGACACGATGGAGAGTCGGGGCACCAGTCCCCCGACCGCGCCATCCATCCGTCGTCGAAGATGAAGGTGTCGATGCCCATCTCCTTCACTTCGTCCACGATCGCGTGGAAGCGCTCGTAGTTCATGTCGTCCTTCGCGCCGGTGGAGATCGCGTTCGTGTCGACGCCGTCGGAGTTGAACATCACGCGCTTCGGATACGCGCCGAGGCGATGCTGCGTCAGGTACTTGTGAAACTGCCACGCCTCGTCGTCGGCGTCGCGCCCGTAGATCGTGAACGCGGGCTCGAGCACGAGCGGCGCGCCCGGCGCCACGACGCGGTGACGTGCGGGGCCGGGGCCCGGGTTCTCCACGTGGCCGCTCTCTTCGAACGGTCCGATGTACACGACGTCGCGCGACAAGTCGACGTCGGCATGCGCAAGGTTCGACGGCGATCCTTCGTACGTCATGCGCGAGGATGCGTAGTCGCGACGCTCCGACACGAACGCGACGCGCCTGTCGTTTTGTTGCTCGTCGATGCTCATCCACTGGCCGGTCGCGCTCAACGGCTCGTCGTCGTTCGCGTTTGATTCGACGCGCCAGTCGCCGGTGTGCGGGTCGCCGATCGACTGCGGGCTCCAACCCGGCTCGCGCCAGTCCGCGCCCGCACGGAACGATTGAATGGTGGTGCGCGGACCTTCGTTTGGATCGGGCACGACCGATGCGGTGTCGAGCGTGTAACCACTGAGCGCGAGCGGCACGAGCGACGAGATCGTGGTCTGCGTCTTGAAGCCGGCGATGCCTTGGTACAACTCCACGACGCGCTTCACGTGAAGGGCGTCGGTCGAGCCGAGGATCCACGTGAGTCGCACCCCGTCGTCGATCGCCTCGGGCGTGACGCTCGCGGTAGCGAGCTCCCCGCTCGTGACGGTGACGCCGTCGACGATCAGCGCGAAGTCGTCGGCCGGTTGCGTCACGACGTTCCCGGTGCGGCCCGCGGAGAGCGTTTGCAAGGAGTTGGCCGCCCACGAGCGCTCCACGATGCCGTTGGAGAGCTTGATCGAGAGCGTGCCGATCTCCGCGGTCACGTCGCCGACGGTCACGACCTGAGGCGCGGCACGCACCGGCAACGGCGCGAGCAGCACGAGCAGCAGTAGCGGGATCAGGGCCCTGGATCGCATGCCTTCAGAGTTTCGCCGAACCAGCGCCGATACCTTCCGCAACGTGGACGCTCAGTGGAGGGAGCGATCGGGCAGCAGCAGGCAGCTGTCGCCGAACTCGTGCCAGAGATAGCGTTGCTCGAGCGCCGCGTCGTATGCGCGCGCGACGAGTCGCGCTCCGGCGACCGCTTCGAGCAGCAACAGGTGCGACGCGTCGGGCGCGTGCCATCCCGTGACGAGGCCGTCCACGACACGCGCGCGGCGATCCGGCCCGAGCACGAGATCGGTCCACCCTTTGCGGGCATGCACCCGACCGTGCCGGTCGGCGGCGGTCTCGAGCGCGCGCGTGACCGTCGTGCCGACGGCGATCACGCGTCCGTTGTGCTCGCGCGTGTGATTGACGAGTCGTGCCGTGGTTTCCGGAACGTCGAAGCGCTCGGGTTGCGGAGACTCGTCGGCGTCGAGCGACGACACCGCGGTATGCAGGGTGATCGGCGCGATGTGCACGCCCCTTGTGACGAGGTCGAGCACGACGCGCTCCGAGAACGGCCGCGCCGCGCTCGGCATCTCCGCGCTGCCGGGTTCGCGCGCGAAGATCGTTTGGTACTTCGCGAGAGGCCAGCGCCCGCGCAAGTACGCGTACGTGATCGGGCGTCCGAACGTTGCGAGATGCGTTTCGATCGGGGTTGCTGCTTCCGGGTGTGCGCGCCACAGCCGGCGGATCGGTCCGATCTCGTTCGCGACGAGCACGATCTCGGCGCCGCCGGTGAGTCGCACCGTCTCGCCGGCGATCGCGTCGAGCACCGGTCCGCTCCCGTCCGGCGTGCGCAGCTCGACCACCCACGTCCCGTCGCCGCAGTCGCTCGAGAAATGAACCACGACGTGGCGGCCGTTCGCGCGCGTTCCGTCGACGGCGGCGGCCAGCGTGCCGGACGTGTTCACGACGAGCACGTCGCCGGCGCGCAGGAATCGGGAGATGTCCGTGAACAGAACGTGCGACAGCGACGCCGGCTGCGCGACGAGCAAGCGGACCTCGTCGCGCTCGAGGCCGCGCGCCTCGGGAGGTTCGGTCGCGGACAGCTCCGCGGGAAGCTCGAACCGCGTGAGCGCGGTTGCGGATTGCGCAATCACCGCGCGGCTCCACTCGTTGCCAGCAGATCGCTCGCGCGGTAGCGCGCGCTCGGCGGCTTCGAGTCGACGAGATGGAGCAGTGCCGGAACCACCGTCTCGGGCTCGGGGCGATCGGAGATGTCCTCGCCCGGAAACGCGTCCTGGTGCATCTGCGTTCGCATGTCGCCGGGGTCGAATGCGTACACGTGCAGCTCCGGGTACTCCTTCGCAAGGACCGCGCTGATCTGATCGAGCGCGGCTTTGGACGCTCCGTATCCACCCCACCCCGGATACGCCTCGACGGCTGCGTCGGACGTCACGTTGACGATCACACCGTTCGCACGAACGAGATCGGGGAGGACGAGCTGCGTCAGCGCGAGCGGCGCAACGACGTTGACGTCGAGCACGCAATCGAGGTGATCCAGCGGGTACACGTCGAGCCCCGGCAGCGGCGAAGGTCCGAGCGACGACGCGTTGTTGACGAGGAGGTCGAGGCCGCCTTGCCTGCGGCGAACGTGTCCGGCGAGCTGCTCTCGGTGCTGCGGGTCCGAGACGTCTCCTGGAACGATGGTGACGCCGCTCGTGCCTTCGAGCACGTCGCGCAGCGCGGAACCGCGCCGCGCATCCACGATCAGCGTCCAACCCCGTGCGGCCAGCGCTCGCGTGAGCGCGAGCCCGAGCCCTCGTGATGCTCCGGTCACCAGTGCGAGTGGCATGTCGTGCCTCCGTCCTCGTAGCCGAGCCGTGCGCGCTTCTTGCGCGCCAGACTAGAAGTTGAAGTAAACTTCAAGTCAAGAGGATTCTTCATGGATGTCTTGACCGTCGGTGACGTTGCGGCCCGGAGCGGGTACGCCGCTTCCGCCGTGCGGTACTACGAGCGCGAAGGCCTGATCCACGCCGAGCGCAGCGAAGGCGGCCAGCGGCGGTTCGACCGCGGCGTGCTCCGGCGGCTTGCGTTCATCCGCGCGGCGCGCAACGTGGGACTTTCACTGGACGAAGTTCGAGAGGCGCTCGCCACGCTCCCCGAGTCTCGCACGCCCACGCGCGCGGATTGGACGCGCATCTCACGCTCGTGGCGAAGCCGCCTGGACGACGAGATCGACGCGCTCATCGCGCTGCGCGACGGGCTCGATAGGTGCATCGGATGCGGATGCCTGTCGCTGCAGTCGTGCCGCCTGTCCAACCCCAACGACGTCGCCGCGGTCGACGGTCCCGGCGCCGTCTACCTCCCCGAGTTTCTTCGTGAGCCGCCGGAGGAATAAGAGAGATTGTCGTGCCGGCCAGCCTCGTAAGTCACGTCTGGGACAAGGTCGTCGAGATCGGCTTTCAATTCGGCGGCTTCGGCGCCATCGCCGGTGCCGTGCTCGGGGCGATCGGCGGCTGGCCACAATGCGCAATAGATCCGACCAGCCGGGTCTTCAAATACACGTGTCGCAACTTCTTCCGTACCGTCCCGAGCGGCACGTCGCAGATCGAAGAGATGCTTCTCTGGGTCGTCGTGTTTTCACTGTTCGGCACTGCGGTAGTGGCCGCCATCGTCAAGATATGGCCGCACGCCAAGACCACGTTCGGAGTTCCCGACGAATAAGCGCCGCGTTCAGCGAAGCGGGATGCGGTTCACCGCAATCGACTTCACCTTGAAGGTCCCGTAGATCGTCGTGAACTTGATGTTGAGGTATCGCGCCGCGTCTTTGACGCCCGTCTCGAAGCGGATCGTGCCGCGCACCGTCGCTCCCGCCGCGATGGAGTCCGGCCAGTCGCTGCCGAAGGAATCCGGCTTGTAGTTGTTGGCCGCGTCGTCCACCGCGCTCAGGTTGCCGAACAGCGGCATGGAGATGTCGTCGCCGGTTCGGTTCTTGACTTCCGCGACGAGCTCGAGCGACGACTCGTCGATGCGCACCTCGAGCACCGTCAACGTGAGGCCGTTCGTGGTTTGCGTCCAGTTGCCGGTGATGACCTTGGGCCCGCCCGTGGTCTGCTCCACGGACCTCGTCGGCGTTGGCGAAACCGTGTGCGTCGGCGTCGGCGTCGGTGTGCCGGTCGAGACGGACGGTGTGGGCGTGACCGTGCCGACCCTCTCATCGTCGGGAATTACCTTCGGTCCCATGCTCACGAGGATGAGGCCGAACGCCATCACGACGAGCCCCGCCACCTTGAACTCGAATTGCACGCCGAGGCTCTTCAAATTGAAGGAGCCGCCGGGCGTGTTCGGTCGCAACAGCAGGATCAGCAGACCGGCGCCGATGATCAGCAGCCCGAAGAGGATGACGACGACGTTCATGCGCTCGCCCCGGCAAAGCAATCGCCCATGTCTCGCATCCCGCGCCAAGGATACCGACTCGGGATCAACAACCCAATACGGATGTCGTCGTGATTACGCGGCGCGGGACACTCCCACCGTCGAGCCCGCGTGCGTGTCGCGACGGAACACGCGGCACGCGATCGGAGCCCCTTCGACTTCCCGGCAACCCGGCGTCCTTTGATAGTGCGCCGCTCCCGGTGCAAGCGTCGTCGCGGCGGACGTGAACGCGATGATGCGACCATCGGCGGAGATCGCGGGCCGGACGCTCGCGACGTCTCCCGCGCGGCCGTTCGCATCGGCGGAGACCAACGTCGTGCGGCCGGTGTCGAGCTCACGCGCATACACGTCCCAATCTTCGTTGCGATCTTGCGTTGACAGCCCGTCCTGCGTCGCGAACGCAACCACACGTTCGTCGTCCGAGATCGCCGCCGCGCTGAAGCAGCGCGGGTGAACGGCCACCGGTCGCGTGCAGGTTCCGGCGAGACGTTGCGTGGAGTCGTTCGCCAGGTCGGTCATGAAGAGCTCCTGCGCACCCTCGACATGCCCTCCCACGAAGAGAACGTAGTTGCCGCGCGGCGACAGCATCGCGGCGTCGGAAAGATCGAGCGGTTGCTCGTCGCCGTCCGCCACCGTCGTCGTGCGTCCCGAGACCGCATCGAAGACGTACAACCTCACGTGCTGCGTCACCCACCGCCCGAACAGCACGCGTCTGCCACCGCGATCGATCGACAAATGCGAGGTGAGCTTGCCGTCGGCGTCATCATGCGCGACCGCGACCACGCGCGTGGTGTTCAGGTGATGGAGGAGGATTCGATTGCCGGTTCGATACGCGACGGCGGCGCCGCCGGTCGCAAAGACCGCGCCGTGGATGCCTTGGGCGAGCTGCCGTCCGTCCTCCCCCACCGACACGCGCCGCGTGATGCGATCGCTCAGCGAGTGGAGGAAATAGTCGGTGCCACCGTTCGTGTCTCCGCCGACGAGATTCGTCGCGTCGGAGGCGAATGCAATCATGGTTCCGTCGCCGGACAGCGTCGCGCGTCTGCTTCCCCGATTGGCTTGCGCGCCGCTCGACGAGATCGAAACCCGCCGCGAAGACCCTGCATCGACGTCGCGCACGAACATGTCCGATGCGCGATTCG
>JBIOWR010000204.1:0-13063 GCA_044868775.1 Actinomycetota bacterium | reverse complement strand
ACTTCGTGTTGACTGTGCACGACCGTTCAAGCCGTACGATCGACGACGCCTTCGCGCGCGTGCAGCGGGCCGAGCGTGCGGAGGGTCAGGGCCCGTCATTCGTGATGCACGCCCTACTCGACGCCGTCGTCGATGACTACCAGGGGATCGCCGACGATCTCGAGCATCGGATCGAAGCGATCGAGGACATCGCGCTCAAAGACCCACACGTGCGG
The DNA here is from genome assembly GCA_044868775.1 of Actinomycetota bacterium. GTDB lineage: Bacteria > Actinomycetota > AC-67 > AC-67 > AC-67 > JBIOWR01. The sequence continues at coordinate 12,848 of JBIOWR010000204.1, read as the reverse complement.
CTACAGCGCGACCTGTACGGACTCAGGCAGCAGCTATCCCGGCTCCGACGCTACATCGTTCCCGGTGAACGCGTGCTCGGGACCATGCTCGAGCCCGCGCGAGGAATCGTGAACGAACAGACGGCTACCAAATTCCGCGACGTCCACGACCATACTCGTCGGATCATCGAGCAGATCGGAAACGTTCAGGCGCTCGTCGACGCCGTCACAGAGCTTCAACGAAGCGAGCAAGCGATGTCGCTCAGCGAGGTGACGAAGCGCCTCACCGGGTGGGCGGCGATCATCGCGGTGCCGACCCTTATCGCAAGCTTCTACGGGATGAACTTCCGGCTCTTTCCGCGTGACCAGACGGCTTTCGGATTCTGGTTCGCGACGGGCATGATGGTCGTCTCCGGTGTCATCCTCTACGTCTACTTCAGGCGCAAGGACTGGATCTAGGCCGGTCGACATTTTCGGTCTCGGCGGTCGTCGCGCCAGAGAAGAAACCCCGCAAGCGATCGATTCAGATATTGAATCAATGCACGCGCGAGGATCGGGGTCCCGCGGCACGCGTGCGAGCCCCTAGAGGGACGCGCGGCCTCTTCGTCGAATGATCACGCGGACGCACGCGGCCCGCGCGGGTTCGTGTGCCGGATCGGAGGCCAGGGATGATCATCGAACGAAAAGGACGACGCATGGCCGCAGCCTTTCTCGTGGCCGCCCTTATCACTGCTCCTGCCGTCGCTTCGCGCTCGGCCGCTTCGAGCCTCGGCGACGGACTGCGCCGGCCATTGTCCCGCTGCGGACGCATCGCGGCATGCGCGGCAGGCTCCGTCGACGCGGCGCTCGGCGACCTTCGCGCGACCTTCGAACGGCTGCCGGCCGGAGCAGCCGGCCCGTCCGCCTGGCTTCGCCAAGCCGCTGCGATCGCCGGCATCCCCACGGCGAGGGCGCCCCGGTTCGCGGGCTCGCCCCGCGACGGCATCCTCGCGCTCTACCGCGAGGCGCACGTCCGCGTTCAGGCGAGCCGCGTCGATGCGGCGCTCGACGCGGTGAGCGCGCGAGAAGCCGCGGCGGTCGGCGACCTTGCCGGCTCGCTCGCAACGGCGTTGCGCTTGTCGCGCGAAGCCCTTTCCGGATCCGGCGTCGAGCGCGTGCTGGCGGACCCGATTCGCGCGATGCACGTCGTGACGCTCGTGAGCGGCGGCATGCGTTCCGAGCTGAGAGGCGAGTACGAAGAAATCGTCGCGTCGCTCGCCAGTATCGACAAGACCAAGATGGCGCTCGCCGGCTTGGTCATAACGGAGGCGATCGGACGCGCGAGCGCCCAGGTGTTCACCGAAGACGTCGAGCTCCCGCTCATTTCGATCGGCAACGACGGCGACACCACCTATTCGGACTTGCTTCTCGTGCAAGTCGACAACTCCGGCAACGACACGTACCTGAACAACGCCGGAGGCATGGCGATCGCGATCGACTACGGCGCCGGCAACGACACGTATTCCGCCGACGCCAACGCACAAGGATCGGGAACAGGGGCGCCGGGAATCCTGTACGACGAGGGCGGAACAGATTCGTATAGCGTGCGCCAGTTCGGTCACGGCATGGGCGTCGCGGCGGTCGGCATGCTGTACGACGCCGGCACCGGGGACGATACCTACATGAGCCCGGGCGCCGACCCGATCGCCACGAAAGCGGGCTCTCTGGGCGGCATCGGAGTCCTCGTCGACGAAGGCGGCGCCGACGCGCTGCGGCAAGACGGCCTCGACGGGTTCGTGTACGGCGCAGCCGGCATAGGGCTCATGGCCAACCTCGGCGCCGGCAACGACACCTACACGTCGAACGACATTCCGGTGGTGCTCCTGGGAGAAAACCTGGGCACGTTCACCGGACCCGTGCAAATCAGCGCGGAAGCCGGCGGCGTCGCGATCCTCTACGAGGAAGGCGGTTCCGACACCTACACGTGCGGGCAGCACGTGCGGCAAGGTTGTCAGGCCGCCGCCGGCGTCGGCGCGTTCTCGCTGTTGTGGGATCTTGCCGGTGACGACACGTACTCGATGGGCGTCAGCATCACGCCGATGCTCATTGGAGAGCCGAGCGTGCCCGTTGACTTCGTCGTGTTCCCGATGGGGCAAGGCGCCGGCTACGGGCCGAGCGCACCTCCGGGATCCGGCCTCGGCATCCTGCGAGACGAAGCCGGTGCCGACACCTACACAGCCGAAAAGTGGGCACAGGGTTACGCGAGTCTCTCCGGGCTCGGGCTGCTCTACGACTCCGGAGCCGGCGCCGACGCCTACACCGTTCCGGCGCCGGTGATCGGCAGCCGTGCGAACGACGCAGAATGGTTCGACGGGACCGGAGGCTTCGGGATCGACCGCTAGCGAGCACAGCCGTCGGTACCTTCAGACGGAAACGACTTCCACGCGCGCGTCGATCCGGCGCAGGTCGTTGGGATCGCTCGTGACGATCTTGTGGTTGCGCTCGCGTGCGCAGAGCACGACCGATGCATCGACGACGTCCGATGTTCCGGCCACGCCGCAAAGCTGCCCGACGGCGCGGGCTGTTGCGTCGTCAAGCGGGACGACCTCGACGATCTCAGACGCCAGCAGACGCACGAGACGCACCTGGCTCGAACCGTCGCGCCACACCTGCGCGACGACGCCCGCGGGCACGGCCAGCATGTCTCCACGTTCGAGCGCACGGGCTACGAGGGCCACGATCGCGCGCTGCGCCCGCTCGAATGCGATCAGCGCGCCGGAATCCAATGTCGCGCCGTTCACGAGCGAGCCTTCTTGGACCCGCGGAGAATGCGATCGGCGACTTGGCGCTCCGCTTTCGTCAGCGGTCCGCCGGTCTCGGCGAGCATCTCGCTGAGGAGTCCGGAGAGATCGTCGAGCATCACCTTGTCGGCGAGCGCTTCGGCTACGTACGCGCTCACGTTCGGCGCGCGTCCCCGCCTCACCGCCGCTTTCGCAGCTTTCACAAGACGAGGTGGCAGGCTCACGGCGATCTTCTCTTTGGCTGTCATACCGATCATCATACCGCCAGGCGAACCGGCATCCAAGGGTCGCTTAGCCGACGATCGGCGGAAACGGCGCAGCACCGAGACGTGAGCCCCGCGTTGCATGACGCATTTGCTTCACGGGGTCTTAGGGCACGTGTGGCAATCACTCCGAACCCGGTGAAATGGCTCGAACAACTCATGCAATTGAGGGCTCCCACCACCGAGAATCCCTCCGATGACCGGTCCGGTTTGGGGCGGTTGTGCAAATGGACAAGCCTCGCGCTTTTGGCCGGGCGCGGGGCACGAGGGAAGGAAGGCGATGACTGCATCCAACGGGGCGAAGCTCGGCAGCACGGCGCACACCAGCCAGGTCGAGGAAGCGCTGGCGCGCGTGCCGGGCGTGCAGGGATCACGCGTGGTGATGGACACGAGCGGCCGGATCAGCGAGGTCCACGTGCTCGCGTCCGGCGACAGGACTCCCAAGCAGATCGTTCGGGACGTGACGACCACGATCCAGGCGGGCTTCGGCTTGGTCGTCGACTACCGCATGGTGAGCGTGGCGCGGCTCGACGCCGACGCCGCTCCACCGGCGCCGCTCAGCAGCAACGGAAACGGGCACACGACCAACGGCAACGGTAACGGACGCGGCAAGCCCCAAACGATCGAGAAGAAGAACCTCACGCGGCCGTCCGTCGACGTCGTCGCCGCAAGCTCCAAGGGACGCACCACCCAGATCAACGTGCAACTGAGGCACGAGGGCAAGACCTACGAGGGAGCCGCCCGCGGCCCGGCCAACTCGGCGCTCGCGCTCGCGGCCGTCGCCGCGGTGGACGCGGTCGGCGAGTTCCTCGGCGACAACGCCGTGGAGGTTCGCTCCGCGGAGATCGCGAAGAGCCAGCACGGACACCTCGTCGCGCTCGTGATCCTCGGTGCGATCACCGACCGGGGCGAGGAGACGTGGTGCGGCTCGGCGCTCGTGCGCAAGGACCCGAGCGACGCGATCGTGCGGGCGACGTTCTCGGCGATGAACCGCTCGCTCCCGGGCGAGCCCGGAGACGGAAACGGAGCGAGCGAGTGACCCACGAAGGAACACGCACGTGCTGAGGCTCGTCGCGCTCACGCTGCTCGTCGCGCTGGCGGCGGGACGCCTTGCGGGCGGCAGGCTCAAGAACTTGGGAGCCATCCGCGTCACTGCGTTGCCGGTGGCGCTCGCGTCGGCCGGATTCGTGGTCGCCGCCCGCGCTGCCGGCGGCGGCATCGCCACCGCACTGCAGTACGCAGGCATCGCGAGCGTGGGCGTGTTCCTCGCGATCAACGCGACGCGGTTGCGCGGATGGCTGCGCATCGGGCTCGCCGTGCTCGCGTTCGGCTGGGCGCTGAACGCGCTCGTGATCACGACGAACGGCGGCATGCCGCTCTCGCTGAGCGCATACGAGAAAAGCGGCCAGGAGCAATTGCCGACGCCCGGCGAAGGCGGCTTCTTCGCGATCGACGTCGCGGACGAGCACACCGTGCTGCGGCAGCTGGGCGACGTGATCCCGGTGGCGCCGCTGCGCACGGTCGCGAGCCCCGGCGATCTCATCATGGGCCTCGGCCTGATCGTGATCATCGTGGCCGGCATGCGAACGCGAAGCGCAACACGCACGGCGACGGCACAAACGAACCCACAGATGGTCGGAGCATTCGCAAGAGAACTTTGACAACCGCATAGGTGAGTGGGCGAGCAGTCGCCCGAGGATCGGCGAAGCGAAGCGGTCTCACCCCAAGCGAAGCGAACCGCCTACCGCGACAAGCAATCAACGTCGCGGCAAGAGTTCGCAAATGTGAGAGGGGGTAATCGACCGATGAAGCGCATCTTCGTCATTCTCGCGTCCCTCGCGGCCGTCGTTCTTGGGGCCGGCGCGGGAGCACAGTGGCACTAGAGGAATAACGCAATGCACTTCTCAGGCCGCTCCTCGAAGGCGTCGCCCACTCACCTATCGGTTCTTACGGGAGCACGTCATGAGACAGGGTGGACTTCCGAAGCCGCTGATCGTGTTGATCGGCGGTCTCGCCGTTGCCGCCGTGGGTCTCACCGGGCTCATCCTCAGCACGGGATTCAACTGGAAGAGCGCGCTCGCGTTCGGTCTCCTCGCATTCCTCGCACAGCAGTTCCCGCTCACGCTTCCGTCCGGAGGCTCGTACTCCGTCGCGTACGTGATCTGGATCGCAGCCATGGTTGCGATCGGTCCCGGCGAAGCCGCGCTCGTCGCCGCGTCCGGAACGCTGACGCTCACCGACCGCCGCCTGCTCCGTGAGCCGGCGTCGCGCAAGATCTTCAACGCGTCCCAGCAGATGCTCGCTGCATGTCTCGGCGGGCTCGCGTACGAAGCGGCCGGCGGTCACATCGCGATGCCGGCGAACCTTTCGCTCTCGGTGCTCGGCGGGCTCGCCGCTGCGATCCCGGTCACGTTCATCGTCAACACCGGCCTCGTTGCGAGCGCGATCGGGCTCGCGCAGCGGCGCCGCCCGACGACGGTGTGGCGCGAGGAGTTCCTCCCGCTGTGGGCCGCGCACATCGCCTTCGCGTTGCTCGGCGCGCTGCTCGCGACGCTGTACATCTCCTATGGATGGGGAGCGATCGTGTTCCTCCTCGCTCCCCTGCTCATCGCGCGTCACGCGTTCCACGGCGCGCTGGCATTGTTCGAGGCCTACGACACCACGGTGCGCAGCGTCGCGCGCGCCATCGAGACGAAGGACCCGTACACGCGCGGTCATGCAGAGCGTGTCGCGAAGCTGTCCGAGATGGTCGCGCGCTCGTACGGGCTCGTCGGCGAAGACCTGCGCCTGATCCGGTACGCGGCGCTGCTGCACGACGTCGGCAAGCTGGGCAGCTCCAATCGCGTCTTGAAGAAGGCCGGAAAGCTCACGCAGGAAGAGTACGAGCACATGAAGCTGCACCCGACGCTCGGCGCCGAGATCTTGCGCAAGATCGAGTGGTTGCGGCCCGCGCTCGCCGTGCCGCTGCACCATCACGAGCGGTTCGACGGCGGCGGCTATCCCGATGGGTTGCGCGGCGAGGAGATCCCGCTCCTCGCGCGCATCGTCACCGTCGCGGACGCGTTCGACTCGATGACGTCGACGAGAACGTATCGCCGCGCCATGAGCATCGAGGCGGGAATGGCCGAGATCGAGCGCTGCTCGGGAACGCAGTTCGACCCCGACTGCGTCGCGGCGCTGCGGCGCACGCTCGCGGCGAACGTGTGGGAGCCCACGCCGGAGATGCCCGGGGAGGCGGCGCTTGAGCCTGCGGTTTAGGAGCCTCGTCGTCGTCGGGCTGGCGCTAGCCGGCTTCGAGGTGCTCGTGCATGCGGTGCAGTTCACGCACGCGCCGGACCTGCTCACGTTCACCGCGTTCGTCGCGGTGGCCGAGCTGTTCGAGGTCAGCCGTCCGGCGGGCATTCGCTCGTCGCTCGGCATCGCTCCCGCGATCGCGTACGTGCTGCTCGGCAACGCGCCGCTCGAGGGCACGCTCGTGTACGTCGCCGGCGCGGTCGTGTCGATCACCGCGCGCTTGATCGTGCGCCGTCCGATCGCGCTCACCGACGCGTTGCGCAGCGCCGCGATCGCAACCGGCGCGGGCGCCGTCTACACCGGCTTCGCATCGCTGGACACGCTGCCGTCGATCGGCCCGTCGATCTCGCCGCTCGGCATCTTCGGAACGCTCGCGTTCGTAAGCGTCACCGACACGCTCGCCAAGTCGGCGATGCACGCACGCCGCTCCGGTATGCACGTCGGCGCGGTCATACGCTCGAGCCTCGCGCCCCTCGCGATCCTCCACGTGACGATCATGTCGCTCGCGGGGTTGCTCGGCCTGTCGTACCCGAGCCAGGGACTGCTGTCGATCTTCCTGTTGCTCGGACCGATCGGCGTCACCTATTACGCGTTCGAACACTTGGAGTCCGCGCAACGCTTGTACGTGCAGACCGTCGGCGCGCTGTCGCAGGTGCCGGAGCTGGCCGGCTACTCCATTCCCGGCCACGCGCACCGCGTCGCAGACTTGACCACCGCGGTCGCGCGCGAACTCGGCGTCGAGGCCGACGAGGTAGACCAGATGGAGTACGCCGCGCTGCTGCACGAGATCGGCTTGCTCGCGCTCCCGGACCCGTCGGACGAGCAGCCGGCGGCGAGCCGAGCGGAGATCGCAGCGGCCGGCGCCGCGGTGGCCGCCGAGACGCGTCACTTCGCGCGCGTCGCGGACATGATCCGCAACCAGCACGCGCCGTATCGCCGGCGCGGCGTCGACCGCCAGGACGGCGTGCCGCTCGGATCGCAGATCATCAAGGTCGTGTGCGCGTACGACGCGTTGCGCAACGATCACGTCGTGGAGCGCAACGCCTGGGAAGCGCTCGAGCAGCTGTACCTCGGCCTCACCTACGAGTACGACCCGTCGGTGGTGCAAGCGCTCGTGCGCGTGCTCGAACGTCGTGGAGAGCCGGAGACCGGACTCGTGTACGACCCGACGCGCCAGCGCGACGCCGAGCGCGTGAAGGACGATTTCTTCTCGACGGTGTCGCACGAGCTGCGCAGCCCGCTCACGCCGATGCGCGGGTGGGCGACGCTGTTGCTCGAGTACGGCGACAAGCTGCCGGAGGACCACAAGCGCGAGGCGTTGCAGTCGATCCTCGCCGGCACCGAGCACCTCGGCCGTCTCGTGGACGACCTATTGCTGGCCTCACGCATCACGCTCGAAGGCGAGCGGGGCCTCATGCGCGGCCTCGAACCGCAATGCACCGCGCTCGACGAGATCGCGCGCCGCGCGGTGGCGCCGTTCCGCGTCGAGCACCCCACGCGCACCTTCGACGTCGTCGTCGCCGAGCCGGTCTCGGCGCTCGCCGATCCTCGCTTGCTCGGACAAGCGCTGGGAAGCGTGCTGTCGAACGCCGTGAAGTTCTCGCCGGACGGATCGCCGGTGTCGGTGACCTTCGAGCGCCGCGGCGATCGTGCGGCGATCCACGTGCGCGACCACGGGCGCGGCATCCCGGCCGGCAAGCACGAAGCGATCTTCGAGAAGTTCACGCGCCTGGAGGATCCGCTTCGCATGGAGACGAGCGGCGCCGGCCTCGGCCTGTACATCGTGCGCCAGCTCGTCGCGGCGATGAACGGGTCGGTCACCGTGGAGAGCCCGCCGGGCGGGGGCAGCACGTTCACGATCTGGCTGCCGCTGCCCGCATCGGCCGCGAGCGTCGCGTCGTAAACGCAAACGGTTAGCCGCGCCAGAACGTCGCGTCCATCGGACGCACGGCCACGCTGCCCCTGCCGAGCATCTCCGCCTTGGCGCGCAAGCGCTCCACGACCTCGTCGCTCGGCGAGCCGAGGACCTCGATCCATTCCAAGTCGATCAGACCCGCGAACGCTTTGAACCGCGGGCCGCCGACGTCCATGTGGAGGACGAGCGACGCCGAGTCCGGATGCACGGCCACCACCGTCATCGTCGAGTCGCTCTCGTCCACGGCGATGCCGTACGAGATCAGTTGTGGCTCAGCCTCGCGCACGAACGCAACCAAGTCGGTTGCCATGGCGCGCACCTCGTCGAGCTTGCCTGCGTGGATACGCGACCGGTCGACGTAGACGATCGGCTCGGGCATCTAGCCCGCCGGCGCGTAGAACTCGATCGGGATGTTGTCGGGGTCGCGCGCGTTCAGGTGCAGCCCGCCCGGGTCCTCGCCGATCCCGGAGTTGGTCACGCCCATCTCGTTCAGCCGGGCGAGCCAAGCCTCGAGCTCGGCGCGATCGGACACCGCCAGCGCCACGTGGTCCATACCGACGCGGTTGTGATCGAACGCGTCGCCGTCCACGATCCCTGGGTGCGCACGGAACCCCAGCACCACCGTTCCGGCGACGACGACGTGGAACGGGCTGATCGCGTCCGACGCATCGATCACCTGGCCGCCGAGGAGCTCCGAATAGAACTTCGAGCTCTGCGCCGAGTCGGTCACGCTCAGCGCAAGGTGGGAAAATCCCTGGACGTTTGGCATGGTTCCTCCTCCCCCGATCACCCCAACGGACGCAACCGACCCTATCGCAGGACGGACAAAACGACCATCTCGGTACTATCTCGCCATATTCTTTCAAAGAATTTCGCCAACACCGCGACCGTTCCACGTACTCCACGCGCTGACACACGACGCCGACCCCGCGGCGCCGTGGACCATGGAGGGATCGCAGTGCGTAAACGGAACCGGCAAGTCCAGCAATTGGTCTTTCGCTGCTTCGATGTGGGCGTCGACCCGTTCGAGCGGCTGCTCGCCGTCCAGGAGCTCCAATACCGTCTCACGACGGAAGAGGCGCGGCTCCTGATGGACCTGCGCAACGCGGGGGTCTCGTGGCCGTCCTCCAGCGGCATCGACGACGGCGACCGCCCCGAGGCGCACCGGCCGCGGCGCGTGCACAACCGCTACGAGCGGAAGTACCGCAAGCAGCGAGCCGATCCGCGCGACCGCGACTGAGGCTCGTTTGCACGCGCCCGGCGGGCATGCCATGGAGTGCACGCCCACCAGCCCAAGCAAGCGAATAACGGCTGGTCACGCACGACGATGAATCAGTAACAAACAATTCGAACCTGGCCTGTTCACGCCTTTGCCGCGCCCGATACCATGACGGACAGCCGCGACCAGCGGCGTTGTTCGGGGAGGTTGAGAGGCCACGGCTGAGGTCATTGCGCTGTCGCGCGAGTTTCGCAGGCGGCTGGCGTGGCTCGTGCGCGCCGCTGCGATCTCTACAAACGCCGAGTGCGCCGGACTGTGCGTCGTCGATTCGACGTTGCAGCAATGGATCACTCATTGCCGCGAGACCGACTTCGAAGCGCTCGGCAACCCGTGGGCGCACGAAGCGCTCGTTCCGGTGCTGCGCGGCGACGAGCGCGCGCTCGTGTTCGACGACTTGCAGCTCGATCCCCCGGCCGACGGCACGCTCCAGAAGCTGCTGCCGGTGCGGAGCGTGCTCGCCGTCCCGATCCCCGGCGCCGATGCGCGCATGTACGGCGTGCTGCTGCTCGGCGACCTGCGCCCCGACGCATTCACCGAGGAGGACCGCTCCGAGGTGCAGAACATCGGCGAGCAGATCGGCGTGCTCATCGACAACTGGACAATGCACTCGCGCTTGTCAGAGCTCGAGACGTTGCAGCGCACGGTGGTGCACGAATTGCAAGAGTCGTTGCGGCCGCCGATGCCACTCGTGCCGCACACCGAGCTGGGCGTGTGGTACGTCGCGGCGCAACCGGGGCCGACCGGCGGCGACCTGTACGACTGGATGGTGCTGCCCGACGGCGACCTGCACCTCGCCGTGGTCGACGTCGTCGGCAAAGGCGTCAGCGCGTCGAAGAACGCGCTCGCGATCACGCACGCGTTGCGCTTGCTCGCGCTCGACGGCTGCCCGCTCGGTGAGCTGATCGAGCGCGCGGACCGCCTCGCGACCGCGCAGGATCCCGAGCTCGCGGCAACGGCGATCGTCGCGCGATACCGCCCGTCCACCGGAGAGGTGCGCATCGTCGGCGCCGGTCATCCGCCGCCGATCATCGTATCGAACGGCGCGGTGCGCGAGATCGACGCGGGCGGCATCCCGATCGGCTGGCCGGGCGCATCGTCCGGCGGCGAGCTGCGCGAGACGCTCGGCCGCTCGGACGTGCTGATGCTGTACACCGACGGCCTCGTCGAGTCGACGAAGGACATCCTCCAAGGACTCGACTCGTTGCGACGCGCCGCGATCAAGACGGCGCCGTATCCCGCGCCGTACCTCGCGCGTGCGCTCGTCGAGACCGCGCTGATGGACGCACAGTGGCAGGACGACACGCTCGCGCTCGTGCTGCGCCGCCGCACGCCGCCGGCGCCGTCGCCGCGCCCGTTGCTCGGGCCGTTCGAGTATCGCTTCTCTCCGTTCGAAGCGAACGTGACGCTCGCGCGGCACATGTTCGCGGACTGGCTGAACCGAGTTCCGATTGCGGGAGAAGAGGCCGAGGACTTGTTGATCATGGCGTCGGAGCTCTGCACGAACGCGGTGTCGCACGGCAGCAAGTCCGTCTCGCTTCGCGCGTGGGCCGAGGAGCACGACCTCCTGCTCGAGGTGGAGGACGACGGCGGCAGCCTCGAATGGCCGGAGCGCCGGTACGGGGAGCTGCCGGACGAGACCGCCGATCGCGGGCGCGGCTTGTTCCTCGTCGAGGCGCTCGCCGACGAGGTGCACAACGACGTCGAGCCGGGACGCACCGTCGTGCGGTGCCGCAAGCGCGCGGTGGTGCCCAGCCACAACGGTGGCTGATCCACCGTCGACCAAGACCGGGAGCCGTCGCTCAGGGTGCGAGGAAGGGCGCTCCTTAGGGCGCTCTCTTAGGGCGCGTCCGCTGAACGCGTTCGCGTTCCTGTTCGCGTTCGCGTTGCGAGGAGCGCGAGACCGGCGAGCGCAACCACGCCCGACGCGGCGAACGCTCCGCGGTAGCCGAACGCCGACGCCACCGCGCCGACGCTCAGCGCGCCGAGCCCGAACGACAGGTCGAGGAACGCCGTGAACGTTCCCACCACCGCGCCTCGCTCGCCCGCCGGCGCATCGGACACGGCAATCGTCATCAGCGCGGGAAACGCGAGCGCCTGACCAACCGCCCACACGATCGTGCCGGCATACAGCCCTGCGGGATGCCTCCACGCCCACATCACCAGCAAGCCGCACGCCGACGTCGCGAGCGACAGGCGCGCCGCGCGCACCGGGCCGAGGCGGTCGGGGATGCGCGCGCCCGCGCCGCGGATCGTCAGGATGATCGTGGAGTAGACCAGGAACACGAACCGCGATCCGCCCATGCCGAGCGCCAGCGCATACAGCGGCACGAAGGTGTTGAAGGTGGCCAGGCCCCAGACGCTCGTCGCCAGCCCGATGCCGGGCAGCACGGCCGCGCGATGCAGCAGCCGCGCGCTTCCGTCGCCCGCGTGGTGCGGGCGCGTCTCCGGCACGCGCAACGCCATCACCGACGCGACGACCGCGAGCCCCGTGGCGAGCCACCACACCGTGGAGAAGTGCACGTCGCGCAGCACCGACTCCCCCAGCACCGGCCCGACGGCGAGCCCGCCGTACAGCGCCATCGAGAAGATGCTCACCGCTTCGCCGCGCCGCTCGTCCGGCGCGAGATCGTTGATCGCGCTCGCGGCTCCCACGAAGAAGAACGCCTCGCCGGCGCCGGCAAGCAAACGCATCGCGAGCAGCGGCGCGAGCGACGACGCGGCGTTGAACCCTGCAAACGACGCGGCGACGAGTACGGCGCCGGTGATCATGAGGAACGAGCGGCCACGGCGGTCGCCGATGCGGCCGGCGACCGGACGCAGGATCACCGCCGCGAACGCGAACGACCCCACGGCGAGCCCGACCTCGAAGCTGGTGCCGCGCAGCGGTCCCTCCACGTACCGCGGCAGCACCGGCAACGTCGTGCCGTACGCAAGGAAGTAGAGGAACGAGGTCAGCGTCACGTGCAGGAAGCCGGGCGTGACGAGCCGTGGACGCAACGGCGCGTTCGGCGAGGACATGCCGACGAAGGATAGTCGCCGCGCGCGCACGCTGTGCGGTGATTTCGCCGCGTTCGCCCGGCAGGATTAGTTCCGAAGGCGTCCGCGAAATAGTCCGAACGGTTCCTGCATCGCGCGGCGCGCGCACCGACGTAGTGGTGACCGACATGGACCACATCCTCGCTTTCACGTTGGGAGCGGGATCGGCCGCGACGATCGCGGCGCTGGCGATCCTCGCAGTGCGATGCCGTCGCGCGCGCTCACATGCGCACGACGCCGATACGTTGCGCGGCGCCGCGCTGCTGGCGACGATCGGCCAGACGGCTCGCAACATCGGCACG